>JBDTTK010000015.1:0-16979 GCA_039930685.1 Bryobacteraceae bacterium
CTGGGTAGACTTTTGCAAGCGCCTCGCGGAGTTCGAGCGTGCCATTGGATTGGCTGTATCCAAGCGGAACGTCGAGGAAGGTATCAAGGTCGAATCCGAGCTTTGTGAGTTCACGAAGGGTTAGCGGGTGGACGCCGCTCTCGCTCAAGTCATACTCGACGAGGTTCTCCCAGGTCGACTGCATCCGCTCCATCAGGAATGTTTCGATCATGATTGGCTCCGTTCGTACACGTACTGCGCAATGAAGAGATCTTCGACGCCGAGGCCCGTGAAGTCGGCGACCGTGATTCCGGATGGCGATGGTCGCACGGCCCACCGGTCGAATGCGCCGATCTCGATAGCCCGCCCGTGTTCCGTCAAGGCGTGTTGCAACTCTCCTAGCGATTCGCATTGCGCCAGCGAATCGCACAGCAGGAGCGCCGCATCCCGCAAAATATCGGCATCCAGTTCCTGTTTGCCGGGCGAGTCCGCGCCGACCGCCGAGATGTGCGTTCCGTCCGCCAGATTCGCACGCCGCAACAAAGGCGCACGGGACGCGGTGCAAGTGACGATCAGGCGCGCCCCGGCCGCCACGTCGGCCGGAGATTCAGCGACCTCTACCGTTGCGTGCGGCACGGCTTCGCGGCAGGCTCGCGCGCAGTCGTGCGCCCGCTCCACGTTGCGGCCCCAGATCACGATCCGCTCAAGCGGGAGCACGGCGGCGTGCAGACGCGCAGTGAGCCGCGCCTGAATTCCCGTGCCCAGTATTCCGAGGACACTGTCCGCGCGTCCTAGTTCGCGGGCGGTCATCGCGGAGACCGCGGCCGTTCGCAGATCGGTCAAGTAGCCGCCATCCTCAAAAAGAGCAACAGGCGCGCCGGATTCCGCCGACGCGAGCAGCATCATTCCATTACCGGTGGGAAGTCCCCGCTTGGCGTTGCCCGGGAATGTTCCGGCCATCTTGAGCGCGAAATATTTTCCACCCAACCGGTAACTGGATTTCATGTGGACTTCGGCGCTTTCCGGCGCGATGTCGAGATGCATCGGCATCGGCGTTTGCGCCTCACGTCGAGCATGCGCGACGAGCGCTTCCCGCATGAGGTCGACGGCTTCCATGTCGTTCACGAGTGCGCGTATTTCGGGTTCACGCAAGATGATCATGCTGTAAGGATCCTACGGACCACCGGCAAGCTCACGTTCCGGCCGGAAATTACCGCAACGGTAGGCCCCGCCAGCGGTCCGCATTTGCCGGTGAGAATCGCCGCAATCGTGACTGCGGCTGACGGCTCCATCAGGTATTGGTGTTCATGAAGCAGCCATCGGACCGCGTCGAACACTTCCGCCTCGGTGATCAGCGCCACGCGGTTGATTTTCCCGCGCATGACTTCGAACGCTTGCGCGCCAAGGCCCCCTTCGAGGCCGCCTGCGGTGGTTTCGACAACGGGCAGCGTAGTGACGGCGTTTCCGGAATCGATCGATAATTTCAGCGCGGGCGATGCCGCCAACTGACATCCGACAATCGTCGCGGCATCAAGGCGCGAAGCAGCAACGCTGAATCCGGCAATCATTCCGCCGCCGCCTACTGGGAACAAGAACGTGCGCGCGTCGGGCGCGTCGGCGAAAATCTCGTTCGCGAGACTGCCGCCATTCCCGGCCATCACTAAGTGATCTTCATAAGCGTGAACAAATGGAATTCCTTCGCGCGCGGCGATTTCGAGCGCCCATACCTGCGTATCGTCGTAACCGTCAAACTCGGAGATCCGCACTTCGGCGCCCAGTTGTTGAATCCCTCGGAGCTTCGACGCGTCAATCGAGCGAGGCACGCAAATCGCGGCGCGAATTCCTTCCGCCTTTGCCGCGTACGCGACGGCCTTGCCGTGGTTGCCTGCCGAACAGGTCATGATCCCGGCCATTCGTTCTGCCGCCGAAAGTTTCGAGAGGCGGAACCAGGCGCCGCGGAGTTTGAACGACCCGGTGGTTTGCAGATTCTCGAGCTTCAAGCTGACCGAAACTCCGGCGATCGCCGACAGCGCGGGCGACGCCTCGATGGGCGTCCGCCGGATGCGCCCCGAGAGGAACTGCGCGGCTTCGTCGATAAGCTCGTGAGTAAGCATGCGCTAGCTGCAATAGCCGATGGCTGTGTCGAGAAGGATCTGCGCCGTGTGTGCGACAGTGTCGAGTTCGACCCACTCGACGGATGCATGCGCGCCGCCGCCGCCCGGCCCGAAGACAACGGTCTCGGTGCCCGCCGCCGACAGCAGCGCGGAATCCATCCACGGCGTGTCTCCGATAAAGTTCGGCTCTCGCCCGATCACTGGAGTCGCCGCGTTCGCCAAAGCCTGTACGATCGCGGCTTCACGCGCAACTTCGAACGGATCGCGCGCGAAAAAACAGCGGACCGTCGCGCGGAACGTATCGTCGGCGGACGCGAGACGGTCTACGATCGCCTGGATTTCCGCCACCGCTTGCGCCTCCGTTTCACCCGGAATCGTCCGGCGTTCGACGTGCAGCGTGCAGGACGGCGAGTAGGTGCTCAGCCCCTCGCCACCCTTGAGAAGCGCCGCATGGAGCGACGGCGGTCCGATGAGCGGATGCGGAGTGCGTGCGCGCAGATCTTTCTCAAGGCCATCAAGTTCGGCGAGGAAACGCCCCATCCGCATATTGGCGTCGACCCCCTGATCGAACTTGCTGCCATGCGCGGCTTTGCCGTGCGTCACCACTTCGATCCACAGGTAGCCCTTGTGCGCCATGCAGACCTGCAAGTTGGTCGGCTCGGTGACAATCGCGCCATCCGGCTTCACGCGCATGATCAGATCCGCAGTCCCGAGGCTGCCGTACTCCTCGTCGGAGACGGCCGCCACCATGACATCGCCTCTCAGCTTCGAATCCGACAGCGCGAGCGTACGCAACGCGCTCATGCAGGCGGCGACCGAACCCTTCATGTCGTAGCCGCCGCGGCCGAACATCTTGCCATCCCGCATCGCCGCCGAAAACGGCTCTTCCATGCCTTCGATGCCAACCGTGTCGATGTGGCCGTTGAGCATTAGGCTCCGTCCGCCGCCGGTTCCGGGCAAAGTCGCAAGGACCGACACGCGTCCGGGTTCGGGCTCGAACTGCTCCACGCGAACACCCGGAAGAGCCATCGCTCGGGCGACGTAGTCCGCCGCCGCGCGCTCGCCCGCTCCGCCGGGCACCAGCGTCGGATTCACGGAGTCAATCCGGATCAGGTCCGCTAGCGTATCGAACAGCCAGGATTTGTCGATGCGCGGCGTCATTTCTGGCGAATGTCCCAGGAGAGAACTGTGAGTAGTACCTGCTGTGCACCGCGCCAGGCGCCCTCCGGCTCGTACCATTCTTCGAGCGCGTGCGCGTCGCCGCCGACGCCTCCGCCGCCCAGAGTCACGCCCTGCTTGTGGAGATTGATCGGCACGTTGGCGTCGGTGCTGGCGATCTCGAGTTGCGGTGTCTGGCCGAAATGCTTTGTCGCCCACACCGCGGCCTGGACCAGTGGCGAATCAACCGGCGTTTCGCCGCCGTAGCGAGTGGCGAGCAGCTTGGCTTCGAGCGTCAGTTTGGCGTCACCGCTCCGCTTGGACTTGTTTTGCAAAGCCTTCGCGCGGAACTTCTGTTCCTCGTCGACCCCGGCGCGCGCGACGGCGAGCAGCCGTTGCTCGAGTTTCTCGAGTTCCGTGTCGCTCTCGGAACGCATGTCGACTTCCATCCATGCCTCGACGGCAATTGCGTTGATCGACGTCCCACCGCCGATTTTGCCGATGTTAAACGTGGTCTTCGGTTTCGCCGGGACGTCCGTGTCCGCGAATTTGTCCATGATCCGCCCGAGCGCGTGGATCGGGCTGACGCGTCCGAAGTTGCCCCAGCTATGGCCTCCCGGTCCGCGGACAGTGATCTTGTACCGCTTGCTCGCCAGCGCGCGGTTCACGATGCGCGAGGTGTCGGTGCCATCGATCGAGATAAAGGCATCGATGCGGTCCTTGTACTTGCCTTCCTTCAGCAGGTACTTCACGCCGAGCAAATCCCCGAGACCTTCCTCGCAGCAGTTCGCGACAAACAGGATGCTGTGGTTGGTCTTGATGTCGGCGCGTTGGATCGCTTCCGCGATCGCCAGCATGGCGGCGAGTCCGCGGCCGTCGTCGCCGATGCCGGGTCCGACCAATCGCTTACCTTCCTTCTTGACGTGTACGTCCGTGCCAGCGGGAAATACGGTGTCGAGATGCGCCGAAACGACGATGGCGCGCGGAGACTTGCCGGGCCGCCAACCCATCACGTTCTTGCGCGCGTCCGCCTCGATATCCTTCAGCCCGATCCGCTGAAATTCCTTGACGAGCGCCGCCGCACGCTCGGTCTCCGCGAACGTTGGTGAAGGAATCTCCGACAGCTGAATCTGTTTCTCGATGTTGGCGGCGTGGTTCGATTCGATCCACGCGAGTGCCTGCTTGACGTCCGGCTTTTGCAGGAGGGAATCGTCGGCCCAACTTGTGCCGGCGAGCAAAGTACAGCTAAGGAATAAGAGTAGGTGCTTCATCGTTTCCTGAAGTCGTCGAGCGCATGTCCGATGCGTTCGAGTCCCTGTTTCAAAATCTCGGAGTCGCCGCCAAGGCCGATGCGGAAGTGGTCCGGCATCTCGAAGAAACTGCCTGGCACGACTTTGGTGTCGTACTTCTCGCGAAGCAATTGGCAGAACTCTTCGACGCTACCGTTGCGCAGTCTCGGGAAGAAAACCGTCCCGTACTTCGGCCGCACGCAATCGAGGTCGTCGCGAGTATCCAGAAACCAGTTGACGAGCGTATGATTCGTCGCTAGCAGCGGCTTCACGTGCGCCAGAATCCCGTCCAGATTGTTCAGCGCCACAACGCTCAGCTTTTCAGCGCAGTGTGCCGGAATCGACGCGAACAGGTCGTTGAGCCGCCACATGCGATCGGCAAGCGAAGGTTCGGCGAGGATCCAGCCGCAGCGCAGGCCGGACAGGCCATAGACCTTCGTGAGGCTGGTGGTCGTGACAAAATGCGGTCCGAGGTGGAATGCGGAGAGACGCGGCTGGTCGAACGCGGCGTCGAGATACACCTCGTCGACAAGGACGCGGGCGCCGACCCGCTTCGCGAGTTCGCCCACCTGACGAAGGGTTTCATCGTCCGCGTAGACACCGGACGGATTGTGGAGATTGGTGAGGATGACGAGCTTGGTTTGCGGCGTGAGGTTGCGCTCGACGACATCGGGGTCAATGCCGAAGCGCCTGGGGAACCGCCGCACGGACGCCCCGAGATACTCGGCAGTGCTCGTGATCAATTCATACGCGGGCTGTTCGATCAGGACCTCATCGCCCGGCTCGATCAGTGCGGCCATGGCGAGGAAGTTCGCCATCGACGTCCCGTCCGCGCGGACCACGCATTCTTTGGTCACCCCGGACTTCTCCGCCAGCGCTTCCTGCAGCGGTTCGTACCCGTATCGGCTGGGGCCGTTCAGCTCAATGTCGTCGAGCGTGATCGGCAGCGCGGTCCGCGGAAGGTTGGCCACACCCGACGTCGCCAGATTGAACGCCGCATGAGAATGCAGCTTCGCCCAGTTCATGTAGGCGGACCGCATGGTGCGCGGCGCGGTCATCGTTTTCGTTTCCATAGTGAGTAAATAGGAATTCCGCTCAACAGGATGCCTAAGCCGATCACACTGTTTTGCGGGTATTGATAAATTGTCGCGCCAACGACGCCCCAGCATGCAAGCGTGAACGCCGCCGTAGTTATCGGATGGCCAGGCGCGCGATAACTCGACGTATCGCCGTCGCGAGCGCGAAACACAAACAGTGTGACGCCCGTGAGTCCGAAACTGATGAAGTCGACCGACACGACGTAGTTCAGAATCTGCTCGTATTTGCCCGAAAGCGCAATGATCGTCGCCGCGAGGCCTTGCAGCGCGATCGCCACCACCGGCGCGGCTGTTCGCGGATTTAGCCGCCCGACGCTCCGAAAAAACACACCGTCCTGCGCCATCGCGTAATAAACGCGCGGCGCGGTCAGCATTCCCTGACTCAGAAAGCCCAGCGTCGAGATCGTAATGCCGACCGCGATCACGCGCGCCCCGGCCTCTCCGAATACCGCCCGCATCACGGAGGTTGCCGGCGCGGTCGCGTTGGCGAGTCCATCCGGACCGAGCACCCGCAGGCAAACGAACGTCACCGAGAGATACAGCAGGATCACTCCCCCGACACCCAGCAGCAGCCCGCGGGGCAGGTCGCGCTGCGGATTCTTCATTTCAGCAGCCACGAAGCTGGCGGTCTGCCATCCGCCGTACGCAAACAGGATCGGCACTAAAGCCGTCCCGAAATCAAGCGGCGTGGAGGACTGCGTCACCACAACGGCGGCCGCCTTCGGACCGAACAATCCGGCGCCGACCAGGATTGCAATAGCGCCCACCTTCAAGACCATCAGCGTGTTTTGGACCGTCGAACCCGCGCGAACGCCCAGCGCATTGACGATGGTCAGCGCTACCAGCGTCAACATCGCAATGGACCATTCGGGCAGCGGCGCGAGTGTCAGTTCGAGGAAGTATCGCGAAAAGGTCAAAGCCACGGCAGCCATTCCGCCGGACTGCGTCACCAACAAGAGAACCCAGCCGTAGACGAACGCGACCCCAGGATGGAACGCGTCGCGCAAATAAGCGTATTGCCCGCCGACGTCGGGCCGCCGAGCCGCCAGTTCCGCGTAGACAAACGCACCCAGCATCGCAATGACGCCTCCGGTGAGCCATGCGCCGAGGATCAATCCCGAGGAGTGGACCTGACGCGCGACCACGTACGGCGTGACGAAAATGCCCGCACCTACGATCCCGCCCATCACCAGCATCGTGGCGTCGAACAAGCCGAGGCGGCGCGCGAGTTGTGGCGTAGAAACGGTCACGCTGAAGGAACCGATGCTCTGGATCGCCTGCTCCGATGCGGCAGGCGCCGAGTGAAGCCGCAAGGGGCGGTCCGCCATTGTACCCGGTTCGACTGCCCCGCCGGTAAACGGCCGTGAACAACGGCCGCATACGCAAAATCCCGGTGCTAGCATGACTCCATGCGCGATTTGGTCCAACGCTACCTGAATAGCGGCCTGTCCCGGCGGGGATTCGTTCGCAAGATGTCGGCGCTCGGATTTACGGCGGCGGCAGCCAATGCGGTCCTCGAGCCGCTCGATGCTTCGGAAGCGGCGGCGGAAGCCGACGAGACCGCGCCGGATGCGGTCACTGGAGCGATGACCGGTACCGGCGGCGAATTGGCCGTCGCGCAGGCGAAGGCCGCCGGCGTCGAGTATCTGTTCACCAACCCCGGCTCATTTGAGGTCGGCTTCTTCGACGCATTCACGGATACACCCGGCATGCAGCTCATCATGGGTCTGCACGAAGGCGTCGTGATCTCCGCCGCGGACGGCTATCACCGCGTCAGCGGCAAACCCGGATTCGTGAACGTCCACGCGGTCGCGGGCACTGCCCAAATGAGCGGCCAGCTCTACAACGCAAGCAAGGACGGCTCCGCTCTCGTCATCACCGCCGGACTGAACGACAACGAGCAGTGGAGCGACGACTCCGTCCTGACGCCTCGCCCCGGATTCAACCAGAAAGAGATCAACCGCCAGTTCACGAAGATTTCCTGGGAGTCGCGGAATCCCGCCAGCATCCCGTTGATGCTGCGGCGCGCGTTCAAGGTGGCCTGCACCGAGCCGGGTGGACCCGTCTATCTGGCGCTGGCGCACTATGCGCTGGAACAAAAGAACGCGTCGGCGCAGATTCTGCCCGCTGAGCGCTTCCTGCAACGCTCGCGCGTCCGGCCGGAAGCCGCCGCCGTCGAGAAACTCGCGAAGTGGCTGGTCGAGGCCAAATGGCCGGTGATCATTGCGGGCGACGAAGTCTGGAAGTCGGGCGCGGTGGGCGATTTGATCGCGCTGTCGGAGCGCCTCGGCGTTCCCGTGACCATGATGACAGACGGCTACCGCAATTTCCCGACGGCCCATCCGCACAACGCGGGCACCTTCGGAATGAGCGCCGAGACCGTGAAGCGCGGGCCGGATCTGTTGCTGTTCATCGGCGCGCGCGATCCTGGCGGCAAAGTCGTGCCTTCGAGCCCCGAGATGCCAACCAACGCGCGAATCGCGCGGATCGGCATCGACACGAACTGGATGGGCCGAAACTATCCGACTGACTTGTCGCTGGTCGGCGATGTGGGCGAGGCGCTCCGCGATCTCTCGACCGCCCTGGATGCAACCTCGAAAGACAAGCTCAAAACCTTGGCCGATGGCCGTTCAGCCGTGGTGAAGACGATCACTTCCGGTCAACGCAAGCGCACGACCGACGCCATGCGCGCCAACTTCGGCAAGTCACCGATGCATCCGGACGAGCTTGGCTACCACGTCGCGCGGCTCGCTCCGCCGAATTCGATCCTGGTCAGCGAGAATCTCACCGGCAAGTACGACGCGTTCAACTTCGGCTATCGCGACAACGAGATGATGTGGCTCGGCAACACCGGATTCTCACTGGGCTGGGGACTGGGCGCGGCCATGGGCGCGTCGCTCGCGGCTCCGAATCGCCCCGTCATCTGCGCGATCGGCGATGGCAGCGTCATGTACCAAGCCTCGGGATTCTGGACGATGGCGCGCTACAGCATGCCCGTCCTCACCGTCATCTGGAACAACCACAACTACCAGACCGTTCGCCATGCGTATTACCAATACCAGGGCAAGATGGTGAAGTCGGATCACTACGCCGGGATGTATCTCGGCAATCCGGACATCGACTTCATCAAGCTCGCGGACAGCCAGGGCGTCAAAGGTGAGCGCGTCGCGGAGACGTCGCAGCTTGAGGCGGCTCTCAAACGCGGCATCAAGGCGACCCACGACGGCAAACCCTACGTCGTCGAAGTCGAAATCGCCCGCTACGGCGGCGGCGCTTCGTCGACATGGTTCGAGAAGTTCAGCCTCGCGGATAAGCGAAATAAGCGCGGCTAACCCATTTTTAGCTGCGCGGCCGCGCCCTCATCTGGTAGACCTAGGTAAGTGCGGAGTCCTCCGCGCTTGCCTGCATGGAACAAGAACCCGTACCCCAGACGCCAGTCGAATCGCCCGCCGCCGTCGAGGCGGCGGCGCCAACCAATTCAACGCGCAGGTTGATTTACGCCGCGGCGTTCTTCGCGCTGTTGAAACTCGCCTTCCATCTCTACGCAAATCGAGGCTACGGCTACTTCCGCGACGAGCTGTATTTCATGGCCTGCGGAGAGCACCTCGACTTCGGCTACGTGGATCACGCTCCGCTCGTGGCGGTGTATGCGTGGCTCAGCCGTGCGCTGTTCGGCGACTCGCTGTCGGCCATTCGGTTTCTGCCTGCCCTCGCCGGCGCTGCGAAGATTTTCCTCACCGGGTTGATTGCGATCGAACTCGGCGGCGGAATGGCCGCAGTCATAGTCGCCTGCCTCGCGTGTATCGCGGCGCCATTGTATTTCGCGATGGACAATTTCCTGTCGATGAATGCGTTCGAGCCCGTCTACTGGACCGCCGTCATCTACTTTGCGATCCGCGCGCTTCGCCGCCGTCAGCCGATGATGTGGATCTGGGCGGGCGTCTTCGCGGGTCTGGGACTCGAGAATAAGCACTCGACTGCGTTCTTCCTGCTCGCGCTCGGCGCGGGACTGCTGCTCACTCCGGCGTGGCGCGCCATGCGCGAAAAGTATTTCTGGATCGGCCTCGGAACCGCAGTCCTGATTTTCCTGCCCAATCTGATTTGGCAATTCACGCATGGCTTTCCGACGCTCGAATTGCTGCGGAACGTGCAGCGGACCCACAAGAACGTGGTTCTCGGCCCGGTCGATTTCGTTCTTCAGCAGATTCTTGTTGCCGGACCGATTGGCATATTGGTTTGCGCCGCCGGACTGTGGTGGCTTTTCCGGCATCGCGAATCGGAGCCGGGCAGTGACGACAGGAAGCCCGTCTATCGCTGGATGGCGTACACGTTCGTCCTCTTCTTTGTCCTCATGTTCTTCATGTCCGCGAAGAATTACTACCTTGGCCCGATCTATCCAATGCTGTTTGCGGCGGGCGGCGTCTGGTGGGGCGCCCGGCAGACCTGGATGCGGAATACATTGTGTGTCGTCATGGTTGGCGTGAGCGTGGCGATCGCTTGCCTGATTACGCCGATCTTGCCTGTCGAAACGCTTCTGAAATACCAACAGATGTCGCCTCTCGCCATCCCCAAAACAGAGGTCGCGCACAACGGAATCCTGCCGCAGCACCTCGGCGACCAGTTCGCGTGGCCCGAGATTGTCGAAGCCACCGCGCACGCGTATAACAACCTTCCGCCCACCGACAAGGTGCGTGCAGGAATCTTCGCCGGTAACTACGGCGAGGCTGGCGCCATCGATTTCTTCGGACCGAAGTATAGCCTGCCCAAGGCCATCAGCGGACATCAGAACTACTACTTGTGGGGTCCGCGCGACTACTCGGGCGAGGTGCTCATTATTCTTTCGCAGAATTCGCGCTGGTTCGAGCGAAATTGCCTCGGTGGCGTCGAGGAGACTGCGCGCGTGGCGCATCCGCTCGGCATGCCGGAAGAGCGAATCGGGATCTACGTCTGCCGGGGATTGAATCCGCCGCTGCCGGAAGTCTGGCCGCGCCTCAAAGTCTGGAACTAAACCGCTAAACGTAGACTCGCTTCACGCGCGCACTAATTCCGCAAAGCACGCTGTAGGAAATCGTACCTGCAAGCTTCGCGATCTCCTGCGCGTCCATGCTGGCGTCGCCTTCGCGGCCGAGCAACGTCACCGCGTCCCCGGCGCGCATCTTCGGGCACGGCGTCGCATCGATCGTCGTGACGTCCATCGAAACCGCTCCTAGCATCGGCAGCAGCTTCCCGTCGAAGATCACTTTGCCCTTGTTGGACAGCCGGTGCGGAACGCCGTCCGCGTAGCCAGCTCCAATGACCGCGATCCGCATGGGCTTGGGCGAGCGGAAAATTCCGCCGTAGCCGACTTGCGCACCTTCCGGAATATCTTTCACGAGCAGCACGCGCGCCTTCCAGGTCAACGCCGGCTTCACGGTCAATTCCGCGCCTGGGGCGCTGCCGCGTGGCGGTGATACGTAGCCATAAATCGCTTCGCCTGGACGAACCAGATTGCCCCACGCCGAACGGCGCCCGTATGCGATGGGGATCGTGCTCGATGTGTGGATATAGGGCGGCCGTATGCCAAGCGCGGCCAGTCCCTCGCAAAGGCTGAGAAAGTAAGCCGTCTGCTCGTCCGTCTGCGGACTCGCATAATTCGCCGACGACGCGAAGTGCGTCATGAGGCCTTCGAGCTTGGCTCCGAACTGGTTCGCCAGCACAGTCTCGGCAATCTGAGCCGCCGTGGCCCGTGTGCCGAGCCGCCCCATGCCGGAATCGATCTTGAGGTGATAACCGCAAACTCCGCCGAGCGACGACGCGAGCTGCGCCAGATCCTCGATCTCGGTTCGCGAATTCAGGACCGGCGTGAGTCCTCCCCGGAGCATATCTTCCCGCCACTCAGCCGCGAAGTCGGCCATCACGACAATGCGTGATTGGATGCCTGCCTCTCTAAGGGCTAAACCCTCCTCGGCATTCGAAACGGCGAGCCACTTTGCGCCGGCTTGTTCGAGGACCTTAGAGACCTCCACAGCGCCATGGCGGTAGGCGTCGGCCTTGACCACTGGCATCACTTCGATATTGGACCCGCATAAGTCGCGGACAGCACGGAAGTTACGCGTCAAGGTCTGGCGCGACACTTCGACCCACGACCGATAGCGAGAAGTTTCGGAAGACATAGAACTATTGTAAGAACCTCCAGCTCAACCCTAGTACCGAAAAATGCAACCAACTACCCGTTTCTAATACATTTCCCCGAGGCATTCTACTAGTGCGGAAAGCAAGTGCCATGAAGTTGATTTTGATCCTCTCGCTCATCTTCGCCGTTCAGTTCCCGAAAGTCGCCGACCTGCTTCGCATGCCCGGCGGCTACGACGGCTTGATCTTCGTTTGGATTGCTGTCAGCATTCTCGCGATTTCGCTGGGAGGCGGAAAGCGGCAACGGTCTCGAGCCGGTGCTGCGGACCGTCCCGCGAATCCTCTCGAGGAATCGTCATTTGCTGGCCTCAGTTCGTTTCTCTCTCCAAACCAACCCTTGCAGTAATGCTTCATAGGCAGCGGTTACGGCTTCCCAGCTGTACCGCTGCCTAACTCTTTCGACGGCCTTCGCCCGCCACGCGTTCCGCTCCTCCTCGCTCATCGCCAGTACGTCGCGAATGCGGTCAGGAAGTGTTTCGTGCGTGAACGGCAACGCGGCCCCCTCGGCCACCTCCGCGTTCTCCGGAGTGTCGAGATAGAGCGTCAGCGCGCCGCGGCCCATCGCCTCAATCAGCGCCGGATGGGTGCCGCCGACTTCCGTCGCGTGAATGTACGCGAAGCAATGCGAGCCGAGTTCCTTGTAGCCTTGACCGTAAATCGCGCCGGGAAGTACAACCCGCGGATCTCGCGTGTCGCGGACTCTTCGGATGTATTCGGTGGCATACGGCGCGTCGCCCACCAGGGCTAGTTTCAGATCCGTCTTGACCGATTCGAATGCCTCGCGCACCAGGAGGCCGTTATTCTCCGGCTCCATGCGGCTGACGTACAGGAAGTATCCCCGCGTCTCCAGGCCAAGCCGGTCGAGGACTTCGCGCGTCTCCGCGATCGAGGTATCGGCTCCGTACGCAATAAACGTCGATTCCTTGCCGTACCGCTCGCGGTAGTATTCCTCAATCTTCTCCGCGTCCGTGACGATCGCATTCGGCAGGATCGTGGCTAATTTCTCCGACGCAAGATACCACGCTTTCGCGAACTTGTTCCACTTCTTGCGATTGCGTTCCAGGCCATCGACATTCAACGCGACCGGAATACCCGTTACGCGCGGCAGAATCGTGAAGATCGCGTTTGCGGCATTGCAGTACAGGGCGACGTCAGAACGCCGGAACACGAGGTGCATCGCCGATAGCATCGTGTGAACAATCGTGTCCGTGTACTTGTGGCGGATCGTGGGCAGATAGACCAGTTCGACGCCACGGTAAGGGGAGGCACGTCGCTCGCGACAGTAGACGGTCACGCGATGGCCGCGTTCGACGAGCCGTGTAGAGAGTTCCTCCGCGAAGGTCTCAAATCCGCCGTAGTTTGCTGGAATTCCGCGCGTGCCTAGGATGGCGACGTGCATCGGCCGATGAGGGGAGTCCGATTCGGGAGGTGTCACCGGGCGCTGGAACGGGCGGCGCGGGCTTTTGCGAGAACCTGCTGTGTCGGCTTCGGCGCCGGATGGCTGACCGGTTCATAGGCGAACCAGCTTGCCATGTACTCGTCCGTTACGCGCTTTCGCGACATGATCTCGCGGCGCTTCGCGAGAACGCGAGGCAAATTCGCCGCCAGATACCAGAAGGCTTTCAGGGAGGAATGCTCGTGCAGCAGGCAGGCGCCGAGAACCACGGCATCCCGGGAGGTGATCGAAAGGAAGTTCCGCCAGTAGAGATGACCGCTGATGTTCTTCACACGCATGAGGAAGCGGTTCTTCACCGAGTGCATGTTGATATCGGGCGGAAGGGCGCGGCGGTTCCCCGGCAGGACGTTGCGGACGTGATACCCACGCGCATGCGGAGTATAGAGGCAGCGCCAGCCGAGTAGCTGAGCTCGCCAGGCGACGTCGGCATCTTCGCGGTAGACGAAGAAATCCGGATCGAAGAAGTCGCCTTCCATCGAAATGTCATCGATCATCGTTCGCCGGTAGAGCGCTGCCGCGGCGGTTGCTCCGAACACGTACTCGAAATTCAGATAGTGTCCGTTGTCCACTTCCTGGCTGCCCCGATCGAGGTGCCGCAACATAGGAGTGAAATATATGCCTGTCGAATCGACTAGCTGCTTCTCCGGCAAGTCGAAGTTAGACAAAATGGTGAGCAGTTTGCCGCACACCGTTCCAATCTTCGGATCCACTTGGCCGGCGTCCACCATCATCTGGGTGAAGTTCGGCATCAGCACGACATCCGGATTCAGCGTGAGAATCCAGTCACCCGAGGAATGCGCAATCGCCTGATTCTGAGCGGCGGCAAAACCAATGTTCTCTTCGTTATGGAGAACACGAACCCGGTCCTCGAACTGTTCGAGAATATCCTGGGTACCGTCAACTGAAGCATTATCGACTACAACGACTTCCATCTCCGGATACTTCTGCGCGAGCACAGATTCGAGACACCGCTTGATGAAGCGGCCACTGTTGAAGGTAACAATGGTGACGGAAACTGTTTCGTGTTGAGGCATTCTTCGATTCGTTTTACCCGCGGATCCGACTAGCGCCTCCGAAAACCAGAGCCGGACGCGCCAGGGAAGGCGTCAGGAGGCACAAAGTCGCAAAGCGGATCGTTTTCCAATATGCTTTCAAGGGAGTCAGGCTCCCCTCGCGGAAAGTGTCTAGAATCAGGCGCGGCGGTGCGCCCAGGATTACAGCCACGCAAACTCCCCGAAACGACACGGGCCGAAAGTGCTTCGCGGCATACCTTAGAAGGCTAACATACCAATATGTAATTCTGGAGCTTGCCACCAATGGTAGGATGCTATGCCCACCTCGGTGTTTCGCTTGAAGCGTCGATTCGTACCAAGCTGGGTAACCAGCTTCGGACGCGCGCACGCAGAAGTCGACATCCTCAAACCAGATAGGGGCAAAATCTTCGTCGAATCCACCGAGTTTCGACCAAACGTCCCGCCGGAAGTAGAGGAACGCGCCAGCTGGCTGCTCCACCTCTCCGGACTTATGCAAGTCCCGATCAAGATAACGATACCGCGCATTGATCGGATTTGAGGGCCACAGCTTATTCAAGCCGAGAACTTCAAAAACCATAGACATAGCAGTCGGGAAGCGCCGGATTCCAAAACCGCGCTGGTCCACACCCTCATCGTCCAGGAGTCGTCCCGTAACTAATCCGTAGCGTTCCAGTAGAGGAAGGGCGGTGTCGAGTTCGGTGAGTAGTTCTGCATCTGGGTTGAGCAGCAGAAAGGCGTCCGCATCGGACGCGCATACGGCCTGATTGACCGCGCTGGCGAATCCCCGGTTCGACGCGTTCGCGATCAGCCGCGCATTCGGATATTCCCTAACCCGCTGACACGTATCATCCGAGGAGGCGTTGTCGACGACAACAACCGGGTGCCCGCGTAATGACTGCAGGCACGCGTCGATCACCACCGACGAGTTGTAAGTAACCAAGATAGGGGCGAGTGACTTCATCCGGTCCAACGAAAGTAATTCTTCCAATACCAATCGAACCCAGTAGCCTCTTGCAGGCGGCGGATCGTTGACTCCCCTTCCCTCACAATGTTCTCAACGGTTTCGGAGCGGACTCCAGATGGACGCGGCCCCGGCGGCAATTTTCGTCCCGCCAGCCATCCTCGGAAGGCGCTCGAACCGCAACCATGCCGCGCGGCCAACATAATCCACAGCAATTGTCCGACCACTATAGGCCATCGCGGAAGCTCTTGAAAGTAGATAGCAACAAGATACCTTTGGTTTCTGGTCAATCGGAAGACTGTGTCCTTATTCCACTCACCTAGCGTTGCGCTTCCCAAATGACGGGCTACGGCCGCCGGCTCGTACCACCCACTGATCCCCTGCATCGCGCACCGAAAAAACCATTCGACATCTTCATAGTACGATTCAAACCTCTCGTCCAGAAACCCAATACGGTCAAAGAGTTCCCGCCTGACAAGGACCGCCGTCAGGGGCGCGAACCGGATCTGCCTGCCCTCATTCCAGACCGGCCCATCCGCTCGCCCATTTCCGCAGCGCCACGCGAATCCGCTTCGTGCCACCGCGTCGAAAGACCCGTCGATTCTTCGGTGATTTCGCTCCTCCACCAGCTTCGGCGCCAGGAAATCGGCCTCCGGATGCCGTTCCGCAGCTTCGCGGACCGTCTGCAGCCAGTTCGGCGGCAAGCGGATGTCGTTGTTTAGAATCAGCACCCACTGAGTCGACGCGGCGCGAATGCCTGCATTCACGGCCGGAGCGAACCCGCGGTTCTCCTCCCAACGAATGACCTCCGCGCCACCCGCTTGCGCATCCTCCGCGCTGCCGTCCGTGGATCCGTTGTCGACTACGATAATGCGTTCCGCGGGCGCGTTTTGGGCGCGTAGATCCGCCAACAGGCTCGCCAGCAGTTCGCGGCGGTTCCAGGTCGGAATGACGGCGGTCACCAAGGAAGTTAGTCGAACCTCTTCTTGAATAGGAACAACAGATTGGCGATGCCATCCCGCCATGGATTCAGTTTCATCTCGCCGAGGCGTGATGAATATTGGATCGAAATTTCGACAAATCGGAAGCCGCGCTTCAACGCTTCGATCTTGATCTCCTCCGAAAACGCCATTCCATCGGACTTGAGCTTCAGCTTCGGCAGAATCGCCCGCCGTAAAACCCACATTCCGGACTGCGAATCGCTCACCCACCGCAGAAACAGAACCGACGTCGCGATCGAAAGCACAATATTCCCAAACTTGTGTTTGAGGCTCATTGCTTTCCGGTCCCGGACCGGAAAGCGCGACGCGTTCAGGAAATCCGCCTCTAAGTGGATCAGCGCCTCCAGCAGATACGAAATCGCATCCGGCGGATAGCTGTGATCGCCGTCCAGAGTCACAATCAGGTCGCTGGTTGCGCGCGCAAATCCCGTCTTATAAGCCCGCCCGTAGCCGCGGACCGATTCTCGGATCACCTTCGCCCCCAGGCTTTCGGCAATCTCAGCAGTCCTGTCCGTCGAGCCGTTGTCGACCACAATGACCTCGTCTACGAACACCGGCATACTGCGCATCACCTGCTCGATCCCTTCCTCCTCATTCAGGCACGGAATGATCACCGTGATGCTCTGCTGCTTGTACATGGACTGGTATCAGGATAGCTGTCATGCGCCCACGGAACCAAGCCGATAGACCAAGTTGCGCCCTATTCCGTCTTTCTGGCG
>JBDTTK010000016.1:0-16910 GCA_039930685.1 Bryobacteraceae bacterium
CGTAGGCTTATCGAGGTCCTCGGGCGGGGCGAAAAGCCGAGCCAGACACCGATTTCGGACCGGGTGATTCGGACGGATCGGGGGTAGGGGAACGAAATCGGAGTCAGGCTCGGCTTATCGCGGATGCGCCGGTGGCGCGTGCGGGCCGAAGCGCCCGTAACCTTTTGCTTGGTTAGCGGTACCCTCAATCGAAGCGTGAATTTACCAGACCAACAAGTGATGGCAGAGGTCGGAGGCGGCGACGTGAGCCGCATGGCGGTCCTCTTCGAGCGGCACAATCGGGCGCTGTTCCGTTTCTTCCTCTCGATGTGCCGAGACCGGGCTTTGTCCGAGGATCTGGTCCAGGACGTGTTCTTCAGGATGCTGCGCTACCGGCATAGTTACGACGCGAAGCAGCCTTTTACGGCGTGGATGTATCAGATCGCCCGAAACGCCCATCTGGACCAGGTCCAGAAGCGCAAAGGCGAAGTGGTTTCGTTCGAGGAATACCTGGAGCGCCGGCAGGAACCGGCGGAGCCGTCGCCCGGCGCGCAGGACCAGCTGGAGCGGACGCAGGATGTCGGCCTGCTCCGGCGTGCGCTCGAACGCTTGCCGGAGGAGAAGCGAGAGATCTTGATCCTCGCCCGGTTCCAGAATCTGAAGTACGAGGAAATCGCGCAGATCCTGGATTGCGAAGTGAATACGGTGAAGGTCCGCGTATTCCGGGCGGTGAAGGCCCTCGGCGTGATCTTCCATGAGTTGGCGGATCAGAAGGTTTCCTAGCGAGTAAGAGTAGGCAGGCCTTGTACGAAGAGGTCGAGCGGAGGAGGACAGATCTTATGAATTGCGAATTTTCAAAGCGGGCGATGCCCGAATACTGGGCCGGCAGCTTGAGCGAATCCGATCGCGTGAACTTCGAAGTGCACATTTCCGAGTGCGCCGAATGCCGGAGCGAAGCGGAGGATCTCAGCAAACTGTGGCGCGGTATCGGATTGATTCCGGCGGCTGAGACCGCCGAGCCAAGCCGCGAAATGCGGGCGCGATTCTATCAGTCTCTCAGCGCGTATCAGGCGGGTCTCGAAGAATCGAAGAAGCCCGCGGGCCCCTCGCTGATCGAAGTGCTCAAGTCCTTGTGGCCCAAGCAGCCAATGATGCAGTTTGGCGCAGCCATGGCGATGCTAGTGGTGGGAATCGGCGCGGGTTGGTATGCCCGGACGCCGGCGGTGCAGAAAGACGACACAGAGTTAGCAAGATTGCGCGGAGAAGTTGGCAGTATGAAGCAGTTAGTGACGCTCTCACTCTTACAACAGCAGTCGGCCAGTGACCGCCTGCGCGGCGTTTCCTGGGCGTATCGCGTCGAGCAGTCCGACACGGAAGTGCTCGCCGCGCTGCTCACGACGGTCAATCAGGATCAGAGCGTGAACGTGCGGCTCGCGGCTGTCGACGCGCTGAGGCCTTTCGCAGCCAGTCCGGTGGCGCGCAAGGGAATTGTGAAGGCGCTGCTCCGCCAGGAGTCGCCTCTTGTACAAGCGGCTCTCATCGACCTTGTCGTCGCGATCAAAGAGGCGCCGGCCAAATCGTCGCTCGAGACGCTGTCCGAAGGCGAGAGCTACAACCCGGCGATCCGGGAGCGTGCGAAGAAAGCCCTCAGCGAACTGCAGTAAGGCAACCCAGACGGCACGAGGACGAGTACGATGACACGAAGAACAACACAAGCTTGCCTGCTCGTAGCGCTTGCCGCCTCAGTGGCCCTGGCGGCGCCGGAGGTCTCTGAGTCTGAGACCAAGAAGCACACCTTCACCGGCGTCAAGGAACTCGGCGTGGATACGCTTTGGGGCGAGATCAACGTGGAAGGCTATAGCGGCAGCGAAGTTCAAGTGGAAGTCGTCAAGACCATCAAGGCGGAGAATCAGGCCGCGATGGATCGCGCCAAGAAGGACGTAAAGCTCGATGTGACCAACACGGACGGACGCGCCCGCCTGTACGTCGATGGACCGTTCCGCTGCAACTGCGGCGACGGCGACCGCGGCTGGCGGTGGAACGACGATGACCGCCGCTATCGGGTCCGCTACGATTTCACGATCAAGGTGCCGCGCGGCGTGAACCTCGATCTTCGGACCGTCAACGACGCCGGGATCAAGGTAAAGAATACGGCCGGAAACTTCGCGCTCCGCAGCGTGAACTCCGGCATCGAAATGACGGATGTGGAAGGCTCGGGCTCCGTGCGGACCGTCAACGGGCCGGTTAAGGCAACCTTCGCGAAAAACCCTACCGGCGAGTGCGAGTTTCACACGGTCAACGGAAAAGTAGACATCGGATTCCGTCCGGGATTCGGCGCGAACCTGCGGATGAAAACCATGAACGGCGGGTTATTTACCGACTTCGACGTTGCCCCGCTGCCGGCCGAAGGCCCCGAGGTCAACGAGAAGCGCGGTACAAAATATGTCTATCGCTCCAACCGGTTCACCCGCGTGAAGGTTGGTCCAGGCGGCCCTGATATGAGATTCGAGACGCTCAACGGAGATGTCTTGATTCGTAAGCAGTAGTGTTACGAAAGCAGTAGACAGCAGTACCAATGATGAACGTACAAAACAATCCCGGAACGAACGGGAACGCTGAGATAGGAAGCAAGATAATGAAGACCAGAAACTTGAAGACACAATTCGTACTCGCGATGATCGGAGCAGGGCTCGCCGCCGGCCTGGCGCAAGCCCAGGACGCCGTCAAGGTGCCGCTCCGCAACCCAGGGCAGCCCGTGAAGCTGCGCGTTCACCTGCTGCACGGCAGCATCAACGTCAAAGGCTATGACGGCAAGGAAGTACTGGTCGAGTCCAAGGGACGCGGCCGCGAACGGGAACGCGAGCGCGACAGAGAGCGCGACCGCTCCGACGGGTTGCGCCGCATCGATAACACGTCGGGCGGCCTCGAGATCACCGAAGACAACAATACGGTGACCATCGGCGGCAGCGTGTTCCGTGCCTCGGACGTGACGGTCACGGTGCCCTTCTCGACTTCGCTGAATCTGAGCACGGTGAACGGCGGCGACATCGTAGTCGAACACGTGGCCGGCGAGGCGGACGTCGACAACACCAACGGCAACGTTACGTTGACGAACGTTTCCGGCTCAGTGGTGGCGCACGCTCTGAACGGAAAGCTGATCGTGAGCTTCGACAAGGTAACGCCCGGAAAGGCGATGTCCTTTAGCACCCTGAACGGCAGTATCGATGTGACATTGCCGCCTGACACCAAAGCGAATCTCAAGATGAAAGCCGACAACGGCGACATCTACACGGATTTCGAGATGCAGGTCGGGCCGAACCGCCCGGCGGTGGTCGAAGACGGACGGGACCGCGGCGGCAAGTACCGCGTCAAGATCGACCGCGCGATGTACGGATCGATCAACGGCGGCGGTCCGGAGATGACCTTTACGACGTTGAACGGCAAGATCTATATCCGCAAGAAGAAGTAACCTAAGTTCCGTCGCGACAAGAGGGGGCGCCGCACAAACGGCGCCCCCTCTTTTTTGTGTTCCGACTCGCCGCCGAAAACCGGACCTTAATCGGGACATATTCGGGCTATATTTGGACTTGCGGTTCGCGGTCCTCATCTTCGCTCTGTCGACGCCGTTCGCGTTTGCCGCGGACGCCTGGCGCGGTCAGGTGGCTCCTTTCTTTCAGAAGAACTGCGCCGCGTGCCACAACGCCAAGCTGCGCAGCGGCGGCGTAGACTTCACCGCGTACGCCGACTCTAGAGCCGCTCTGGACGCCCGCGATGTATTCGAGAAAGCGCTCGCCAAGGTGAAGACCGGCGAGATGCCTCCCAAGGGACTGCCGCGGCCCAAGCCTGCCGAGGTCGCCTCGGTCGACCGCTGGTTCGAACAGGAGTTCGCGCGGATCGACCGGAACCAGCCGCCGGATCCCGGCCGCGTCACCGCCCGCCGCCTCAATCGTGACGAATACAACCGGACGGTTCGCGACCTCCTCGGCGTGGACATCCGCCCTGCGGACGCGTTTCCGCCGGACGACAGCGGCTACGGCTTCGACAATATCGGCGACGTTCTCAGCGTCTCCCCGGTGCTGATGGAACGCTACTTGAGCGCTGCCGACAAATTGGTGAAGGCGGCGATTGTGGCGGGTCCGCCTCCTAAGCCGACGATGGAGAAGCACCCGCGTCCGCCCAAATGGACGCCCGGCGTGCTTGAGATCAAGCACCGGTTCCCCTACGACGCCGACTACAAGATTCGATTCAGTGTCGGCGGCGAGCGCAAAGACAAGGACACTGACCCGATTGCCCGGGTGGGCATCGCACTCGACGGACGCGCCCTCGAGGCGTTCGATGTGGACATCCACACCGACACGCACCGGGCTCGCGAAGTGCAAACGCACGTTACTGCTGGAGAGCACAGCATTCGCGTGGCGTTTCAAAGCGAACCGGGGCCGAAAGAATCGATCACCGTCATCGAGGTCCGCGGACCGTATGACGCCAGAATGACGCTCACGGAAAGCCACAAGCGGATTTTCGTCTGCGCCGACCGGACTCCGGACTGCGGTCGGCGGATCGTATCGACGCTTGCGCGCCGCGCGTGGCGCCGTCCTCTGACGGATGCCGAGACGGTCCGGCTCGCGTCCTTCATCACCGCGGTGCAACAGGACGGCGGATCGTTCGAAGAAGGCGTCCGACTCGCTCTGAAAGCCATTCTCGTTTCGCCCAATTTCCTGTTCCGCATCGAACGCGACCCGCAGCCCGCCGGACCGCATCGCGTCACCGATCTCGAACTCGCGTCGCGCCTCTCGTATTTCCTTTGGAGTTCGACGCCCGACGAAGAACTGCTCGGCATGGCGGAGCGCAACCAGCTCTCGAAAGACCTTCGCGCACAAGTAGCGCGCATGCTCCGCGACCCGAAGTCGAACGCGCTCGCGGAAAACTTCGCCGGTCAGTGGCTCGAACTCCGGAATCTCAACACGATTAAGCCGGACCCGCAGCGCTTTCCCTCCTTCGACGAGGACCTGCGCCAGTCGATGAAAACGGAAACCCGGCTGTTCTTTGATTTTCTGCTCCGCGAGAACCGCAGCATCTTCGAATTTCTATCCGCGGATTATTCCTTCCTCAACGAGCGTCTCGCGAAACACTACGGAATCGACGGCGTCACCGGACCGGAGTTCCGGCGCGTCCAACTGACCGACACGCGGCGCGGAGGCGTATTCACGCAAGCAAGCGTGCTCACCGTCAGCTCCTATCCGACGCGGACCTCGCCGGTGATTCGCGGCAAGTACGTCCTCGAGAATTTCCTGAACGCTGCCCCGCCGCCGCCTCCGGCCGATGTGCCGCCGCTCGACGAGCAGGCGCTCGGAACTTCGACGTCGATGCGGCAGCAGCTTGAGGTGCACCGCGCAAACGCCGTCTGCGCGTCCTGCCACTCCCGCATGGATCCCATCGGCTTCGGCCTCGAGAACTTCGACGCCATCGGAAAATGGCGCTCCACTGACGGCAAGTTCCCGATCGACGCGACCGGCGAACTGCCCGGCGGTCGAAAGTTCGAAGGCGCACCCGGACTGCGGAAAGTTCTCCTTGATCGAAAGGACGACTTCCGGTCCGCGCTGGTCGAAAAGCTCCTGACCTACGCGCTTGGCCGGGGCCTCGAGCGGTACGACCGGCCCGCGATACAATCAATTAGCCGTCGAATGGCGGCCGATGGCGACAAGTTCCAAAGTTTGATTTTTGAGATCACGGCCAGCGTCCCGTTCGTCGCAAGACGGGCTGAAAGCGCCAAGCCGTCACGGTAGGCGTTTGCATGTTTCTGGCGAGAAAGCACATTTCGCGCCGTACACTCCTTCGCGGATTAGGGGCGGCTATCGCTCTGCCCGCGCTCGATTCGATGACTCCGGCGTTTGCCGGATCGTCGGGCGGCAAGGCGCCCGCGCGCATGGCGTTTGTCTACGCTCCGAACGGTATCGTGATGCGCCAGTGGACTCCGGCAGTCGGCGGTGATTTCCCGCTTGTCGATCCTCTGCCGAGATCCTTCCCGCGGATTCTGAAGCCGCTGGAAGGATTGCGCAACGACATCCAAGTCTTATCCGGGTTAACCCAGGACGGCGGGCGCGCCCACAAGGATGGTCCAGGCGATCACGCGCGTGCCGCTGCTTCCTTCCTGACAGGCGCACACCCCCATAAGACGGCGGGTGCGGACATCTACAACGGTCCCTCCGTGGATCAGATCGCGGCGCAGCGGCTGGGCTCCGCGACGAAGTTTGCATCCCTTGAGTTGACGCTCGAAGCGGGCGGCCAAGCCGGCAGTTGCGATTCCGGATACAGTTGCGCCTACACCAACAACATTTCCTGGCGGACGCCCACCAATCCGATGCCGCCCGAAGGCGATCCACGGCAACTCTTTGAGCGCCTGTTCGCCGGCTACGACACCAGCGAGACCGCGCCGGCCCGCGCACTGCGGCTCCGGCAGGAGAAGAGCATCCTCGATCAGGTGATGGAGGACACGCGCAGGCTGCAGGGCGGGCTCGGTCCGACCGACCGGCGCAAGCTCGACGAGTATCTGGAAGCCGTTCGCGCGATCGAGATCCGCATCGCCGGCGCGGAGAAGTCGGCCGCCCAGCAGGCGCCGTCAATCGAGCGTCCCGACGGCGTGCCCGCCGAATTCCACGAGTACGCGCGGCTGATGTTCGACATGCTGTTCGTCGCGTTCCAGACGGACACCACGCGTATCGCGACACTGATGCTCGGCCGTGAAGGATCGACGCGCACGTACCGCGAAATCGACGTTCCGGATGCGCATCATCCGATTACGCATCATCAACACAAAGCGGATCTCATTGAAAAGATCACCAAGATCAACACGTATCACGTCGAGCAGTTCGCCTACTTCCTGAACCGGCTGCGCGAAACGCCGGATGGCGATGGCACGCTCCTTGACCGCTCGATGATCATCTACGGTTCGGGCATTAGCGACGGCAATGCCCATTGGCACCACAATCTTCCGGTCCTGCTGGCGGGGCGGGGAAATGGCGCGCTGCAGCCCGGCCGTCACGTGCTGTATCCGAAAGAGACGCCGATGGCGAATCTCTATCTATCCATGCTTGACGGCTTTGGCGTCAAGGTGGATACGCTAGGCGACGGCAAACGGCCGCTTCCGCTTTAGGCCGCGTCGACAGTCACTCCCGCTCGTCCCTCGCGCGCCAGCGCCAGCCAAATCAGGTATCCAGCCGCAGGGATCACTGCGGCAATCAGGAACGCAGCTTCAAAATTCCGCGCGTCGAACAATTTGCCGAAGTACGGCATAGCGACTGCGAGTCCGGCTCCGTAGGCGCCGGTGCACAAACCGCCGATCCAACCCGACTGCTGCTTCGAGAATAATTCTGTCGCGTACGTGATCGGCAGCAATTGGAAGCCGGACGCAACGAACATCGCGAAGAAGAATTGCACCAGCGTTCCAGTGAGTTCGCGATGCAATGGCAGCGCCGCCAGCGGGAGGCTCAGGATTGCGACCACCGGAAGCAATCGAGCGACGACCTTGAGCTTGGCGGAGTCGCGGGCCAGGCGGTCCATCAGGAAGCCCCAGAAAAAAATGCCGGCCTCAGACCCCAATGGCGGGATCCACAATAACGCGCCAATCTCTTTTTGCGAAAGCCCGAGCGCCCGGCTGAGATACAACGACGCTGAGTAGACCGTAAAACCAAGCGGAAGCGCTCCGAGCGAATAGCACAGCAGAAACGCCCATACACGCCGGTCCTTCAGCGACGGGCGCGCGCCCGTCGGATCTTTGGCCTCGGCCGACGGCCCGCGCAAGTCAGCCCGCCTGCTGAGCACCAGCCAGCCCACGATCCACGCCGTGCCAAGGATGCCGGTGGCCCAGAACGCCCCGCGCCAGCCGAAGCGGAGCGCGATCGGCGTCATCAGAATCGGCGTCAGGATCGCTCCCGCCGATCCGCCCGAGTACGCCATGGCGATTCCGCGGGCGCGCCGCGAATCGTCGAGCGTCTGCGTTACGGCGCGGAGGCCGCCGGGCGAAGCGGCGCCCTCTCCGAGCCCAAGCGCGGCGCGCGCGACAAAGAACCCCGCAAATCCGGCGGCCCAGGAGTGCGCGACCGAGGCCAAGGACCAGAGCGCAACGGCAATCGTCATGCCCCAACGCAGGCCGACGCGGTCGAGCAATCGGCCCCACAGCAGATTCGCCACCATGAACGTGATCGAGTACGCCGATACGACGAAGCCGAACTGCTCGGCATTCATTCCAGTCTGCTTGAGGATCGTTGGCGCCAGCAGCGCAAGCGTATTCCGGTCAATGTAGCTGATGATGGTCACCACCATCATGGCGGCCACCGGCAGCCAGCGGGTCATCTTTGGGAAAGCGCCTCCGGCGCTTGACGAAAACGCCTCCGGCATTGGGGGAACCGCCGCAGGCACTTAGGAAGCCGCCTCCGGCTCGTCGCGCAGCACTCGCCAGATCAGGTATCCGGCAACCGGAAGCGCCGCCGCCAAAGCAAACGCCTCACCGTATTGATGGAGGTCGAAGAGGTGTCCAGCATACGGCATCACGATCGCGATTAGCGCAGACCAGGATCCCGCCCCGAGCCCCGCGATGAACCCCGAGTGCTTTGGATCGAACCGGCGCTGCGCATAGGCGATTCCGCCGATGATGAATCCGGACGTCGTGAACATCGCGAAGAACAGCTCCACCATCACCCAGAACAGAGACGGGATGTTCGGCACAAACGCGAGCGGCAACGAACAAATCACCAGGAACGGAAACAGCCGCTCAAATCCGCGGCCGGTCTGTCCTCCGTGGACGATTCGGTCGACCGCCCAGCCCCAGAAGAAGTATCCGGCCTCCCAGCCTATTGGCGGAATCAGCAGCAGGAACTTCAGGTCGTCCTGCGTCTGATGCCAGGCCTGCGATAAGAACAATGATGTGTTGTACAGCACGAAGCCGAGCGGCATCGCTCCCAGCGCATAGACCGAGACGAACGCCCAGGTCTGGCGGTCACGCCAATGCGGGGACTTCCCTTTCACCCGGGCCGGAGCCGCCACCGCCGCAATCTCCGGCGGCGCCGCGTAAGGCTTCATCGCGACGAACCGCCACCAAAGAATCCACAGCGCGCCAATCGCGCCGGTGCACAGAAATGCGCCGCGCCATCCGAAACGGAGCGCAATCGGAATCACGATGATCGGTGTGATAATCGCGCCGAACGACCCGCCGCTATAGGAAATGGCGATCCCACGGGCGCGTTGTGCGGGCGACAGAGACTCCGTTACGGCTTTCAGGCCGCCGGGGAACGTCGCACCTTCACCGAATCCGAGCAGAGCCCGCAATGCCGCGAAACTGAAGAAGCCGCTCGCGAACGCGTGGAGCATCGAGGCGACCGTCCACAGCGATACGGCGGCTGTCATGCCATTGCGCGTCCCGAACCGGTCGAGAACGCGGCCCCAAACCGGGTTCCCCGCCATATAAGCGAAGGAAAAAGCCGAGACCACCCAGCCATACTGCTCGGCATTCATGCCGGTTTCCTTGAGAATGGTGGGCGCGAGCGCCGCGAGGGCGTTCCGGTCAATGTAACTGATCGTCGAAACGAGCATCATCGCGAAGGCGGGGATCCATTTCTTCCACCCGGCGCCGGTTGCGTCGATCAGAGCTGGCTGCGGCACAAGCAGGAATGATAGCGTACGCACGGGCGTGTTCCGTATTTCACGCGGTCATCCGCCCGTCGACCGCCATTCGTCCTGCCGATTTCGCCGTTGGCCGGTTTCGCAAAACAAATCTCATGGCCCTCGATATCCTTGCCATGAGGAATGCACCATGAAGAAATACACCAAGTACCTGATCGCCGGCGCCATCGCGTTCATGCTGGCTTTTGTCCTGTCCCTGAAGAGCGCTCCAGCGCAGGAGGCGGCGCGCTTTGACTTCCATGTCCGCAACGACTTCTTCGCTGGATTCTCCGGCAACATGGAACTCCTCGATCGCGGCATGGCGGCGTGTGAAAAGGCACTCGCGGAAAACCCAAAGAACCCCGAAGCGCTCGTTTGGCATGGAGCGGGTCTCTATTTCAAAGGTGGACAAGCGATGCAACATGGAGACCAGCAGGCCGGCATGCCTATGATCCAGAAGGGCATCGCGGAAATGGACCGGGCGGTCGAATTGGCCCCGGACAACATCGGAGTCCGCATCCCGCGTGGAGCCGTGCTGCTGACCGCGGCACAATTCACGCCGCCTCAGTTTGGTAAGCCTCTCGTCGAACGCGGAATCAGCGACTATCAGCGGTCCTTCGATTTGCAAAAGACGCGGCTCATGGAGATGGGCTCGCACCCTCGCGGCGAACTACTCAGCGGACTCGCCCTTGGCAACGCCTATCTCGGTAACACCGACAAGGCCGAAGAATTCTTCCTAAAGCTGAAGGAAACAAATCCGAACTCGCCGTATTCAAAGCGTGCGGACAAATGGCTACAAGCCAAAACGTTGTCGCCCGCTGAGTCGCGCTGCATCGGGTGCCACGTCCCCGGCAAGTAGCCGGTTACGGAACGCGCCGGAACGCCAGTACGGCGTTCAGGCCGCCGAACGCGAAGGAGTTCGAGAGTGCGGCTTCTACCTGAATGGCGCGCGCCTCGTTGGCGATGCAATCGACCGGGCACGCCGGGTCTGCTTCGGTGAAATTGGCGGTCGGCGGAAGGATGCCGTAGCGAAGCGCCAACACAGTCGCGGCAGCCTCCAGCGCTCCCGCCGCTCCGAGCGCATGGCCATGTAGCGACTTTGTGGAACTGATCGGCGGCATCGCCTCGCCGAACACAGAGGCTAGCGCCTCGGATTCCACTGGATCGTTGGTAATCGTTCCGGTGCCGTGCGCGTTTACATAACCGACGCCGGACACGTCGAGTTCCGCATCCCTTAGTGCCGCGGCCATTGCGCGTGCCGCGCCCTTCGAAGAGGGCTGCGTAATATGGTGCGCGTCGGCGGACATGCCGAATCCCGCCAGTTCCGCGTAGATCGTCGCGCCGCGCGCGACTGCCGAATCCATCAGTTCCAATACGAGCATGGCGGCGCCCTCGCCGAGGATCAGGCCCTTGCGATCTTTGGAAAACGGACGGCAGGTATCCGGCGAGACGACCCGCATCGCCTCCCACGCCTTCAGCGACCCGAGCGTAAAGGGCGCCTCGCTGCCGCCAACGATCGCCAGATCCGCACTTCCGTTCCGGACCATCCACATCGCCTGCCCGATCGCGTGATTCGACGACGAGCACGCCGTTGCGAGCGTAAAGACCGGTCCCGTGATTCCGAACTCGATCGACATGCGGCTAGCCGCTGCGTTCGCCATAGATCGTGGAATCGCAAAAGGGTGAAAGCGCGTCGCCTTGTTCAGATACAGCTCGCGATACCCGACCTCTTCGCTCGCCTGGCCGCCCATTGCCGAGCCCGTCGCAATCGCCGTGCGCTCCCGCAGTTCGTCCGTGAACTCGATGCCCGCATCGCGGACCGCCTCGCGCGCCGCGACAACGCCCAGCATGGCAAACCGGTCAAGCAGGTTGCCGTCCTTATCGTCGAACTGGTCGTCGACCCGGCCTTTGACCTCGGCGCCATTGGCAAACCGAACGGAGCCGCCAGGAACCGACTCGATAGGCCCGATGCCGGGGCGGCAATTCACCAACGCCTCCCAAAACTCGTGGCGGTTCGCCCCAAGAGCCGAGACAACGCCGACTCCCGTGATAACGACGCGTCGACTCATCGATTAGGCGGTTTTGGCGGCAAGCAATTTCTCGACGCCTTCAACAGCAGAGCGCACAGTGCGCAATTCGCGGGCGGCGTCATCCGGAATGTCGATATCGAATTCGCCCTCGAGTGCAAAGAGCAGGTTGATCCCGTCAAGCGAATCGATCTTTAGCTCTTCGAAAGTGCTGTCGATAGTGATCGTTTCCGGGGCGATCTTTTGCGCGTTCGCAATCACGCGCATCACACGGTCCGCGACGGATTCGACGGAGACATCGGGTGCTGGGGTTTCAGGCATAGAAGTTCGCTCACCGTTACGAAATGAAAACCGTGGTCTAGCAACAAGGGTATCGCGGAACGAACCGCGTCGAGCGTCGTGCGGATGTCGGGCCGGATCGCTTCCGCGCGTCCGTCGTGCAGGCATAGAATGGCGCCGTTTCTCGCGCTCTGAACCAGGCGCCTGGAAACAGCGCCGGCGGTCAGACGCCAGTCGCGCCCGATCGTAGTCCATAAAACGCCCTGCAGATCGAATTGCGCCTGCGCCTTCCGCAGGCCGAACCACCGCGCGCCGTAGGGCGGGCGAAAATAGCGAGGCTGGATTCCAGTCGCGCTCGCGATCGCCGTCTGCGCTTCGGCGATTTCGTGCTGAATAAACGTTGCGGACTTGAAATAGAGCGCCGGATGGCTGTCCGTGTGATTGCCCAATTCATGCCCGGCCTCGGCGACCCGCCTGGCGATCTGGGGTAACCGCCGTACGTGCATGCCGCATTGGAAGAACGTGGCGGACGCGCTGTAGTTCGCGAGAACATCTAACAGTTCGGGCGTGGATTCGCTCGGCCCGTCGTCGAACGTCAGCGCGATAGACGGCTTGTCCGCGGGACCCTGCCAGACGGACGGCGCAAACACCGTCGACGACTTCCCGCGCACAGCCCAGACTCCAAACGCACTCGCCGCGGCAAGAACGCCCGCGGATTCCGGAATCACGACCATTTCTCGCTATGATCGCCGCTCACAGCCCAGACTTCCGGAGGCGAATCGAGGCGGAAGGTCGACCAGGGCCCTGGAATCCAGGGATACCGCCAGATGACGCTCTCATCGATCTCGACGCCCAGCCCCGGCTCTCGCGATAACGCCAACTCACCGCGATGGATCGTCAACGGATGCTTGAGGATCTCCGACGCCAGTGGGAACGGATACATCCCCGCGCCTCCATCATGCGTGTAACACGGATACTCGAGCCACCGGACTACCGATTCCGGCCAACAGACGCCCAGTTGGGCCGCGGCGACCAACTCCAGTGCCGTACCCCAGCTATGAAACGCGAAATGGATGCCGGCGCGCGCGATATCAGGGAACAAACGCCGCGCCGCCGCGTATCCACCCTGGCACACGACGTCCATCTGCACAAAATCGACGCAGTTCGATCCGATCAGGTCCAGAAATCGCAACTCGCTCGGCTCATGCTCTCCGCTCGCCACCGGGACGTAATCCAAGGCTCGCAGGCGCGCCAAGGCATCGTGATCGTCTGGCGGCAACGGTTCCTCGAGCCAGGCGATGCGGTATTTTTCGAGCTGTTCCGCGATTTTCGCGACGGTTTCTTCGGAATAGCTCCTGTCGCCCATGCGCCACCAGGTGTGCGCGTCGACCATCAGATCGAAATCCGGGCCCACCGCCTCGCGCATCAGCCGGACGGTTTCGACGTCTTGTTCCGGCCCCATGCCCGGCCGCATCTTGTAAGCGCCGAAGCCCATCGCCCGAACGCCCGCCGCCTCTGCCGCGTAAGCCTCCGGCGATTGGTACATCCCCGCCGAACCATACAGACGGATATGGTCGCGCACCCGTCCGCCGATCAACTCCGAGAGCGGTACGCCGTTTGCCTTGCCGACGAGATCGTAAAGAGCCACTTCGACGGAGCCATAGACCTTGTTGAGTTCAGGGTCGGAGCCGGCTCCCTGCTGAAACTGAACGCGAAGCGAATCGGGGTCCGACAGCGTGCGTCCCATCAAAAACGGCGCGATGATTCGCTCGATGTCTTTCTGCGCGCGCTCGCTTCCCTGTCCCGGTGCGTAGCCGGTGAGGCCGTCGGTGGTCTGGACGCGAATCAGCATTGCATCGCGCTTCAGGATGATGCGCTCGCCGCCGTAATAAGGCAGCTTGAGCGGCTCAGGTAACGGGTACGACAGCAGGAACGGCTGAACCGAGGAGATTTTCATAACAGAGGATGAAATCGTAGGTCTTTGCTCTGAGGGTAACAGACCTCCTGCCCGTCAGACCTGCGCCGTGGACATAAAAAAGGCCGGGTGCAAAAAGCACCCGGCCGATGAGCACCCAAGGGTCGCTCGGAGGTTTCGACCCAGGGTTGTGGAGGAACCTGATTTAGCTGAGAAGCCCTCCGTGTCCCAGACATCCAACTTCCCAACCGGAGACGCGGTACCGCGCCAACATCGGTGGTAGCACAAGATCAAGGATATTCGGTTTTGCCGACCGATAACAGCCCGGAGCCGAAAGAATTGGGACCTCGTCCCGGTAGCCTAATAGGAAAAGGTTGCCTGGCTCCACCGGCGCCAGGAACCGTTCGAGTAGGCAGCCGGTCCGAACCATCGCCCGGCCGATCGTGTCCTCTGGCCCCGCCGGAGCCGTGGTGGACGCCGCGATCATTACCGTCGGACGGGCCTTCAAGAGGTGTTGCATGGCTCTCGCAACCGCCGTTTCGTCTTCCTGGCAGGTCAACACGTAACTCACGGATGCACCCGTGCGCTCAAGGCGCTGTACCATAATCTGTTCAAACAGTTGGCGGGCTCGCTCGCCTGTTCCGGGATCGATGTATAAGACCCCAACCGACGGCTCCCGAATGGGCCGCGCTTGAAGAATCGGCCCCCGCTCCTTCACGATCGAGACGATGGCGTCGAGCTGCGACTGTGGGACCGCGAACGGCGTGCTCTTTACCGTCGCCAGACGTTGTCCTGCGCGTGCAAACGCGAAGTTAGGTTGTGTGGCGATTACCACACTCGCGGTCGTATTAATTTGCCTTAACAACTCGTCGTCGACCAGCACACAGCAATCCTCTGTGGCTACGAGGTTGGCACGGCCTCCGGTCGCGAGGCGGATCTCCATGCAGCCGCAGCCCATTTCCGCTGCCACCTGACGAACGGCTTCATCTTCGGACACCTCGCCCACTTCAAGCTGGGCCACCCAAACTTGATCCATCCCTTCGGTCGCGAGCAGCTGTACGTCTTCTTGGCTAAGAACGTGCCCTTTTCCTAGCAATTTCTTTCCGCCCGGCCTGAATATCGTGCAACTGAGGATGCGGCCGGTGGATTCTCGGACATCGATGGTCTGAGCTTTCATTAACGCCAAACTCCCCCGAAGAATTTCAAGAACTGCCTGGTCCTACCTGTGCATTCGGCTGCGTTCGCTTCCGGTGCTTGGTAAATAGTGCGGTAGAACTCGGAAATTCTCAAAGAGAATTCCGTTTATTTCACAACAAATAGTCTAAAGGAGAATTCGAGCAGGCGGGATAGTTTGCGCCGATAAACGGCTAGCGCCGTAGCCTATCGGAGCACGGGTAACTGTACGGAATCGAACACTGAGAGCGGAAATGCAGGCCCTTCTGGTTCGGACCGCAGGCGCCGCAGCATCGCGATTTCATCGCAAGCCTGGAACTTTGGACAGCGCAGGCAGTCCTTCCACGCCTTGAGGGGTAGTTCACCCCGTTCCACCACGGAAAATCCCAGTTTTTCGAAGAATCCGGGGACATACGTGAACGCGAAAAGCGACCGCAATTGGTGTTCGGTTGCTTCGGCGACAAGCGACTCGACGATCCGCCGCCCAAGGCCATAGGTCTTATGATCCGGATCCACCGCCAGGGATCGGACTTCTGCCGCCGATGTCGTATAGAAGTGGAGAGCTCCGCAGCCGACGACCTGCCTTTCATCCAGCGCGACGGAAAAATCACGGATATTCTCCGCCATTTCAAATTCCGTCCGCGGCAGCATAATTCCCTTCGCCGCGTAGGCATTAATTAGCGTAAGGAGTTGCGGAATATCCGTGAGTGCGGCTTTTCGAATTGAAATTTCGCTCATTGCTTCGGACCTGGAACTAGCACCGTTCCGATTCTTTTTCCCTCGATCAGTCCGGACACGACGTCAGGAAGCATTCCGGGGGCAATGTGCACCCACCCAACAGATTCCAGGGCTCTGCGAGCCGCCTCGAGCTTGGCTTGCATTCCGCCGATAGCCACTCCGTCCCGGATCAGATCCTCCGCTTCGGATGCGGTCAATTCCGAGATCGTACTGCCATCGGCGCCTCGGACGCCTTCCACATCCGTAAGAAAAAGCAGCCGTTCCGCTTCAAATGCCACGGCCAGAGCCGACGCCATTTGATCTGCATTCACGTTGTATACGCGACCGCCCGAATCACCGCCAACGCAAGCGACGACCGGCAGGAAAGCTCCTGCTACCAACACGTTGAGCAACTTCGGATTCGCCCGCTTGGGCCGTCCGACCTGCCCGAGCTCCTCGCTCCACAGATCGCACTCAAGCAACCCGCCATCGAGCCCGCAAATACCGACCGCGGGAGCGCCGGAGCGGATGAACGCCCCGACTAGGTCCTTATTCACGCTGCCGGCGAAAACTTTGACCACGGCATCGATCACCTCAGGGGTCGACACGCGCAAGCCCCCGACGAACGTGCTTTCGACGCCGCGTTCCGCCAGAAATCGCGTCATCTGTTTGCCGCCGCCGTGCACCACAACGATCTCGTGGTGCTTGGCCGCAACCGCGATTTCGGCTGCCAACCGGTCGCGCGATTCCGGAACGTCGAGCAGCGTTCCGCCGAGCTTGATTAGAAGCCTCACAGCAATCCCGCCGTCTCGTCGAAGCCGAAAGCGAGATTCATGTTCTGGATCGCCTGCCCGGCGGCGCCCTTGGTCAGATTATCGATCGCCGCGACCACCACCGCCCGGTGAGTAGCGGCGTCGAACACCACGCCGAGGTCGCAAAAATTCGTGCGCTGAACGGCACGCAGATCCGGCACTTCCCCCGCGCGGTATAGCCTGACGAACGGTTCGTCCTCATAGCGTCGCCGGTAGACGTCCAGCAGCTCGTTCGCGGACGCAATGTTCGCCGTCCGGAAATAAATCGTTTCAAGAATTCCGCGATCGACTGGTAGTAGTTGCGCGGTGAAGCTGAACTCGCCTTCGTCGATCTCCGAATTCATGAGCACTTCG
>JBDTTK010000017.1:0-16897 GCA_039930685.1 Bryobacteraceae bacterium
GCAATCGTAGCCGGGCTGTCCGTCCTGGCCGTCCAGCTTGTCGGTGACGCCTTGCGTGTCCTGATAGAGCAGGACGTGATGGACGATGGAGCGATTGCCGGGAAGCACGTCGATGGCGCTCAGGAACCTGGTGGAGTCGAGTCCCGTGGGAATGACGAAGCAGCGGTAGACGTCTTTGCCGCGCGCGGGCGTGAAGGTTTGGAGCATCCGCAAGTCGAGGTCCGGCTGGCCGAGAGGCCATTCGCTCTTGGCTTCAGGGGCTTCGAGGAGGTCGGCCGGATCGCCCTGGGGCGTGCCGTTGTCGATCCAAGCGAAAATCGCCTGCTTTTCTTCGTCGGTAAGCGAGAAATTATTCCGGAATTCGCCGATCCCTGGTTCGGGCTTCCATGGCGGCATCTTATTCGTAGAGAGGACGCGTTTGATGTCTTCGGACCAGGCAACGGCGGTGTCGTAGTCCTTGAGGGCGAACGGCGCGATGTCGCCCTCGCGATGGCACTGCTCGCATTTCGCACGGAAGATGCGCGAGATTTCGTTCGAATAGGTGGGCTGCGCTACCGCCAGCGACGCGAAGGCAATCAAAGCCGAAAGGGCCGCAAAGACGGTACGCATATGGAATTAGGTTTCATTATGCCAGAAGAATTTGCGCGATGGATGTTGCGTCGGCGACCGCCAACTGGCCGGCGATTGCATCGGCGCGGTCGTCGAACTCGAAGGCCGGCGCGAGGTGGTGGATGAGCCCGTACTGTAATGCTTCCGGTGCGGTAAAGACGCGTCCGGTGAGGGCGAGCTCGCGGGCGCGACGGAGTCCGATGGCGCGCCCGATGGCGGCCAGACCGCGGGGGGCGCGTGCCTCACGGATTTCGGTGAGCGCGAACGATACGCCTTGTGCGGCGACAACGACGTGGGCGCACGCAAGGAGGGCGACTCCTTCGGCGACGGCCGGCCCCTGGACGGAGGCGACGAGCGGCTTCGAGAAGCGATGAGTGAAGAGTTCGTCCGGCAAATCGGGCATGGCTGCACAGAATAATGGTCCAGTTGCGTCAAGAAGGACGACGCGGACTGCGGGCTCGGCATCGGCAGCGAGCAATCGCGCAAAGAGGTCGGGGCCGGAGAGCGGCAGGGTGACACGGCAGATCGGTGACGGCACCCTTCGAGTATGGTCTAGCGGGCGAGCAGCCTTTTAAGAATCTTTTCGGCTTGCTCGTGACGTTCCGGCGGCGCACCGTACCATTGACCGGCGGTCTTGCCCTGCTGGTCGAAGATGTACATGGTCGGCACGGCGACCACGTCGCCGAAGGCGCCCGCGACCGCTGGTGTAGCGATGACCCAATGGAGATCCTTGCTCATCGACGCCGTCAACTTTCGGATATCGGGTTCCGGCGATTCGACGGCGAAGGCGATCACCGCGACGTTGTCACCGTACTGTTTCCGCAATCCGCCCAGCCATTCGAGCGTCGTGCGGCAGGGCGGGCACCACGTGGCCCAGAACTCGACGAGCACGACGCGGCCTGCGACCTCGGCTTGCGAAAGCGGTTTGCCGTCCAGATCCGTGACCGAGAACTTTGGAATCGCGTGCAGTTCTTCGGTTGCGGTCTGGGGTCCTGCTGCGAGAACCGCTTCGGCCTTTTTGTCCTTGAGGATCAGATCCACCATTCGGACCAAATCGTCCTTGAACTTTTGGTGGTTCTCCGCGTTTTTCCACGGCGTGTAGCGCCCAGCCTTCTCTCCTTCGCCAAAGAAGCCGAAGTCATTGGGCTTGGCGACGAGGACGTCGTCGACGAAAATTGCCGGATAACGCTTGATGCCGAACCGCTCCGCGAGCTTCGACTCACCGAAGTTTTCGCTCACGAACCGGACGCGATCGCCATACTTCGCCGCTACTTCTTGTGCCAGCAAACTTGCCGGGTCGGAGAGGTTTCAAGTGTAGGGCCAGCGGACCAGCGTCACCGTTACGAGCTTTCCGACTACCGGCGCCTCTACCGCCGGATGTTCGAGCGCCGCGAAATAGGCGGGAAGTGCTGCCAGCGCGCCTTCGATTGCCTGTCGCGTGGCGGGTTCGTCGGGTTTGTCGCCGTTGATTCGATACTCGGCCTTTTCGAGAAACAATGCCGCAATCGAGTGATCAACCGTCTTAGAGACGAGGCGTTCGCGGTAGCGTGCGGCTTCCGCGCGCAGATCAGCGAGAGGGCGAGGGGAGTCAGCTTTGAGCGTGGCGAATGCGCGAACAGCCTCGAGGTACTGATCCATCGACCCGTAGTAGAGTTTGGCGGCGTCCAGTTCGCCTGCGACTTTGATCAGGGAGTTGATGCGAATGAAGTCCGGGTGGCGGTCGATCGAACGCGGCGGTTGATAGGCTGCGAGAACTTCGTTCTGCAGTTGGTGAATCTCGGCGGCGATGGATCGCGCGGGGTACGCGCCTGGCGCTGAAGGAAACTTGACCTCTTGAGAAAACAGCGCGGACTGGAGGGCGCCGGATGCGGTTCCCAGATAGTAGAGGCCGGCTTCGGGTCCGGAAATGTCGTTGAACGCGCGGGCGCCCTGGTAGAGGGCCCGCACACGCCCGATATTCATTTCCGCGAGAGCGCGGACGGCAGCGGGAGCTTTCTTCGAGTGGCGCGATTGGTATTCCCGCTCACCCTTGGCAAGTTGAGCGTCCAACTTGCGCCACTCCTCCATAAAGGCTTCTCGGCCACCTTTGATGATGTCGGGGCGATCCGCCGCCTCCCCGCCCTGGTAGCTGAAGCGCGCGCCGTTCAGCGCATCGACGGCAAGGTAGAGCGATCCGGAGTTCAGGGCCGCTTCGGCGACCGCCAGATTCGCAACTACCGCTGGTTTGATTTGCTGCCAATCCTTGTCGGACTTGGATGCGAGCGCGTGCCGCAGCTGCTTAATCTCGCGATCGAGGCGGCCTCGAACGGCATCGGTTTTGGCGGCGGTCAGGCCGACGGCGCCGAGAAGGACGCTGGCGATGAGAGCAAAAAGAGTGTGTTGACGCATTGGCGAGCAGCGGCCTCACGACCGGAATCCGGTCCACTGGTGAGATTGGACGTGGGTCCACGCTGTTTGGTGAGTGGGCGCAACCAGCAAAGCCACGAATGCCTTGAATCGGCTGGCGAAGGCGTGTATCCGAGGGGCGAAGTGCCCGCTCTTATCCGATGGTTTCCAGCGCGAGGTGTTCGCGATTCTTGTACGCGCACGCGCATTCGAGAACAAAAGAAATGATGCGGCGCGTCGCGAGCGGATCGAGCAACGCGTCCACGTTGCCGCGCGCGGCGGCGTGCCGTGCGTCGAGCCAACGCTCGTAATCGGCGCGCGTGCGGTCGATGCGTTCCTGGAGGTCGGTGGGCACTGGTTCGCCGGATTGCTTGTATTTCGCCAGTTCCGGCCCGTGGACAGCCTGCACGGCGGAGTCGCCTTCCATGACGCCGATGCGGGCGGTGGGCCAACCGAAACTGAAGTGCGGGTCGAAGCCTTGTCCGGCCATGGCGTAGTAGCCCGCGCCGCTCGCGTGATTCAGCGTAAGAATGATCTTTGGCACGGTTGCGCAGGCCATGGACTCGACCATGTCGGCGCCGGCGCGGATGATCGCGCCCTGCTCGGCATCGACGCCGACCATAAAGCCGGAAACGTCTTGCAAGTAAATCAACGGGAGTCCGTGACGCTCGGCGTTTTCGACAAAGTACGCGACCTTGCGCGCGGATTCGGTGTACACAATGCCGCCGATGCGTGGTCCGCCCGGCGTCTTGAGGAATCCTCGCCGGTTGGCGATGATGCCGACCGGACGGCCATTCCATCGAGCTTCGGCGCAAATCATTTCAGGCGCGTGGGCCGGCTGGAATTCCACGTAGTCTCCGGCGTCGACCAGGCGTGCGATGACTTCCTCGACGTCATAAGGAAGCCGGTGGTCCGCGGGCATCAGGTCGTAGAGGCCGTCGGCGGACTTCGCGGCGGGCGTGGGCGGAAACGGAGCAGGTGATGGAAGGGCGAGTTCGCGGAAGCGCTGGCGGATCATAGCAAGGCAGTCCGCGTCGTTCTTCGCCATGTAATGCGCGACGCCGCTGACTTGCGTGTGCATCGCCGCGCCGCCGAGAGTTTCCGCATCGGTGACCTGGCCGATTGCGCCTTTAACGAGGTTGGGTCCGCCGAGGCCCATGAAGGAAGTGCCTTCTACCATCAGAATGACGTCGGAGAGCGCGGGCAGGTAGGCTCCGCCGGCGATGCACATGCCCATGACGGCGGCGATTTGCGGGACCTTGAGCTTCCGGCGCATCAGCGAGTTGTAGTAAAAGATGCGCGCCGCGCCGTACTGCCCGGGGAAAATGCCGTCCTGATATGGCAGGTTCACGCCCGCGGAATCGACGAGATAGACGATCGGCATACGATTTCGCATGGCGATTTCCTGCGCGCGGAGGATCTTCGGAATCGTTTCGGGCCACCACGCTCCGGCTTTGACAGTGGCGTCGTTGGCAACGATGACGGCGGGGCGGCCTTCAATGCGGGCGAGTCCGGTGACCACACCGGCGGCGGGCGCAGTGCCGTCGTATAGGTCGTGCGCGATGAGCAGTCCGATTTCGACGAACGGCGCGGAGTGGTCGATTAAGGCGTGGATGCGCTCGCGGGCGGTCATCTTGCCGTCGGCGTGCTGCTTGTCGATTTTCTTCGGGCCGCCGCCCTGCCGGAGGCGGTCTTCGAGTTCTTGCAAGCTGTTCACCAGCCCGCGCATGTGTTCTGCCGAGGTCAAAGAGGTCACCAAGGGTCAGGATAGCGTGCGGCGGTGGAGAGGGTCGCGGTCCGTTTGCGGATCGCCGATGAACCTGGCCCGAAGGCGGATCACGGACCGCGGACGCGATATGCCGCTGACCTGCAGCGGACTACTCACTCTGTTCGCGGCTCTGTGGGCGAACGGAGGTTGAAAGTCAGACCGTGCATCCATTTGGCGTCGGGCACCGCGCGTTGCAGCTGGCCGGTCAATTCGTAGCGAAGCCCGGCGAGATGAGCGACGAGTTCCGCGCGGTCGATGAGATGCGGACGGACGTTTTCGCCAAGGTTGCGCATCGAGGGGGGCAGTGTTCGTCCGGGCGAGACGGCGGTGGTCATCGCCGGCGGATTTTCCTGGATGATGACGATCAGGTGCCCGGGCCCGAGTCGCGCGACCTCGGCGAGCGCTTTCTTCCAGTCGACGTGTTCGAGGACCAGAGTCAGAAGGGCAGCCGCAAAGCCGGGCGTGATCTTCGTATTCTCGATGTCATCGACCACGGTGTGAAAGCGGTCGAAGGACCGCGCGCGAAGGCGTTGTGCAAGGACACGAAGGAACGTTTCATTGATGTCGCTGAAGGTGACTTCAAATGGCGCAAGAAAGTCGGGGGAGACAAATTCGAACATCTGCCCCGGACCGGCTCCGGCGATTAGAAGGCCTGCGTCCGCTGGCAAATCGAGGGCGAGAAGAAGTTCGCGAGTGAGCGTAGCGTTTGCCTGCGCCTGGCCGATCGCGGCCATGTGCAACTCATAATCCTCGGCCTGGATGACGTCTTTCCAGACGCGGTGGAGATCGGAAGAAATCGGTTCCACGCGCTATTTCGGCCAATTCTGTTCTTCGGCGAGAGCCTTCACGATCTCGTTAGCGAGACGCCCGCCCTGTTCGCCGTTGGTCATCACGACGACGCCCTTGCCGTCGCTGGTAGCGGTGGCCTGGCACTTGAAGCCGAAGTTCGATCCGCCATGGCCGAACCGGTGTTCTCCGGTCATTTGAAGGCCGAGGCCATAATCGCCGGTTTGGCGAGTACGCATCTCGTCGATCATCTTGGCGGAGATGACGCGTCCGGATTTCTTCTGCAGTTCGATCAGGAACAGGGCGAGATCGGATGGGGTGGTCCAAAGTCCAGCGGCGGCCATTTCGGGATAGATGTGCCACTTCCCCTTGGCGGGCGTGCCGTCCTTCAGGTGAGCCGTAGCGGCGTGGGCGGCTTTGGCGGGGGGCAAAGGTTGCTGGTACGTCGAGTGCTTCATGCCGAGTGGTCCGAGGACGAGCGATTGGAGGATGTCGGCGAACGGTTTGTGTTCGACATCGGTCATCAGCAATTGCTCGATGGTGATTCCGCCGCCGGAATAACGGAAGTCCTTGCCGGGGAGTTTGTCGACGCGGACAGCAGCGGTGTTCGCGGGGGGAGTGCCATCGAGGATTTGCGGCACCGTCGGCAGTGGCTCGCCGGCCTCATATCCGGGGAATCCGTGGACCGTGAATCCGGCGCCGTGGCTCACGATCATCCGGAGCGTGACCGTCTTTTCCTTCGTGAATTCGTTCTCCGGGATCTTCCAGGACTTGAGCTTGACGTTGACCGGCTCGTCGAGCGACAGTTTGCCCTGTTCGACCATCTTGAGCATCGCCATGGCGGCGACGGGTTTGGAGATGGAAGCGGCTTGAAATAGGGTTTCGGTAGTGACGGGGGCGGTTCCGCCGAGTTCGAGGACACCGAAGCCTTTGGCCCAGACAATTTTTGAACCGTCGATCACGGCGACGGATACGCCAGGGACCTTGTAGAAGTCCATGCGGGCGGCGAAGTCGAAATTCGAAAGCGGATCGGCGGCCTGAAGGGGAGAGCCGATGTTGACCCAGGATACGGCGAGGGCAAGGAGCCCGACCAGAATTCGCATGACCGCTAGGGTAACAAGCCTGGGGGGCGTCGCTCGATAGGAACGCGAGAGGTTGCGGTGCTCAGGCTCTTTTAGACGCGCAACCTTACGGTCGCGGTTCGGCAGATGCGAATGGCTTTATGGGAGCTTGAATTCGACTTTGCGTTCGCGGTTGAGCTGAGTCGAGAATGCGCGGTCCACCAATTCGAGCGAAACCACGTTCAAAGCGTGCTGCCGCGTGACGTAGTGAAGTGTGTCGCCTTCGACCCAATAAGCGAGCGCGGGAATCACGCGCTGGTCCTTAAAAGCGAGGAGATAGATGGTGGGCTCGTCCGGATCGCGGTCATAGTTGTTGATCGTGTTGTCGATGACGCGCATTTCGCGCTCGTCAGGCGGAGCGGCTTCCGGCAGTTGCGTGTTCGAATAGTCGCGAATCTGCGGCGTGAAGTGCTCGGGCTGGTAGTCGCGATTAATGTAAACGATTGGCGGCGAGGGTTCGACGAAGATCGGCTGGGGTGCGGGGGCCGGCTCTTCCTGGTTATAGCCGTTGTCGCCGTAATATCCGCCGTATCCACCGTAGACAGGAACGCCGTAGGGGATGTAGACGGTCCGGCGCGAGCCATTCGCGACGCCGCCGCGGACACCTCCGCCGCGCCCGCCGGCATTTCGACCGGCCCCGGTGAAGCCAGGTCGTCCGGCGCCTCCCGTTCGGGGTGCGGTTCCAGAGCGTCCGACAGCGAATGGGTGGCCTACCGGGGTCGGCGTGCCTGGATTGACTACGCTCGGCATGGGGGATTTCGGTCCGGGCGCGCCGCCCGGGTAGAGAGGCGTTCCGGCGCGGGGCTGCGCCAAGAGAGCGGCTGCCGAAAAGACCAGAACCATTATCGAGCGCATAAAAACCTCTCTTAGTGGATTACGCTAACACACCGTCTGTTGGATTGGATGCACGCTATCGACGTCGAGTTGCGATCGTCTGATTCGCGGCGCGGCCTATAATAAGCGTGTGCCCGTCCGCCGCTCCGTCTGCGCGCTCGATTGCCCGGATTGCTGTTCCCTCCTGATTCATGTCGATGAAACGGGCAAGGGCAGCAAGCTGCGCGGCGATCCGGATCATGCGGTGACGCGCGGATTCCTGTGCGGCAAAGTCGCACGATATCTAGAACGCGAATATTCACCCGACCGGCTGATGTATCCGCAAAAGCGGGTGGGCGTAAAGGGCGAAGGCAAGTTCGAGCGGATTTCGTGGGACGATGCGCTCGACACCATTTCTGACAGGCTACGGTCCGTGGCGGCGGAGTTTGGTCCGGAAGCGATTTTGCCCTACAGCTACGCGGGCACCATGGGGCTGCTCAATGGGTCCGGGATGGACCGGCGGTTCTTCCATCGGCTGGGCGCGTCGCGGCTTGACCGCACGATTTGCTCCAATGCGGGCGGCGTCGGGCTGATGATGACGAACGGGTTCCGCTATGGGACGGAGCCGGAGCAGTTCCGGCACGCGAAATTCATTCTGGCCTGGGGCGCGAACGTCCTGGGAACGAACGTACATCTGTGGCCGTTTATCGTCGAGGCCCGGCGGAATGGCGCCCGCTTTTATGTGATCGATCCGGTGAAGAACCGGACCGGGTCCGCCGCGGACAAGCACTTCTTTGTCAACCCCGGCAGCGATTTGGCGCTGGCGCTGGGCATGATGCACGTCATCATCGGCGAGAATCTCTACGACGCGGAGTACGTCAAGAGGTACACGAACGGCTTCGAGGGACTGCGAGAGCGGGTCCGCGAATACACACCCGAGCGGGTCGAGGCGCTGACCGGAATCGGGCGCGAAGACATCGTCGCGCTGACGCGCGAGTACGCCACGACGAAGCCCGCCGTGATCCGTGTGAATTACGGAGTGCAGCGAAGCGAGAGGGGCGGCACGGCGGTCCGCGCGATCGCGTCCCTCGCGGCGCTCACCGGCGGTTGGCGGGACGTCGGCGGCGGGTTGCAGCTAACGACCAGCGGGGCGTTCCAGTTCAACCTGAAGGGCCTCGAAATGCCGGAACTACAGAAGCGGTCGGCGATCGGGCGCGAGGCGCGCATCCTCAATATGAGCGAGTTGGGCAAGGTGCTCACGGCGCAAAGCGATCCGCCGGTAAAGGCGATGGTCGTGTACAACTCGAATCCGGCCGCGATTGCGCCGAACGCGAACCTCGTCCGCAAGGGCATGCTGCGCGAGGACCTGTTCACGGTTGTGCTCGAACAATTCCAGACCGATTCGGCGGACTACGCCGATATTCTGCTGCCGGTGACGACCTTCCTGGAGCATACGGACCTCTACCGCGCGTACGGCCATTACTTTGTGCAATTGGCGCGTCCGGCGCTGCCTGTCCCCGGCGAATGCAAGACCAACGTCGAGATTTTCCGCCTGATTGCGAAGCGGATGGGATTTGACGATCCGTGCTTCGACGATTCGGAAGACGACATGGTGCGGACGACGCTCGCGTCGGGCCATCCGTTTCTTGAAGGAATTACGCTCGAGCGCCTGGAGCAGGAGCGGTCGGTTCGCCTGAATCTGCCGTCGCCGTTTCTGCCGTACGCCGAAGGTAACTTCGGAACGCCGTCCGGCAAGTGCGAGCTTTCGCCCGAGCTGCTCGACTACACTCCGCCGACGGAGTCCCGGCATGGGACATTGGCGACGGCGCGCTATCCGCTGGAGATGGTGTCGTCAAAGGCAGACGACGCGATGAATTCGACGTTCGGGAACCGGCCGGATCTCGACGAGGTCACGTCCAAGGTGGATCTGCATTCCACCGATGCGGAGACGCGTGGGATTGAAGACGGCGACCGGGTCCGGGTGTTCAACGAACGCGGAAGTCTGGTGCTCACGGCTAGCGTCGATGGCGTCGTTGCACCGGGTACCGTGCGCGTGCCGGCGGTCCGCTGGGCGAAAAAGGCAGGCGACCGGATGGGCATCAATGCGCTGACCTCCGACCGGTTGACGGACCTCGGGGACGGCCCGACGTTTTACAATTGCCTGGTGCAGATTGAAAAATGCGGAGACTGATCGTTGGCCTCATGCTGTTCGCGCTGGTGTTGGCGGCGCCGAGTTGCAAGCGAAAGAAGAAGGCGGGTTCGGCCCAGCCCCCCGACGACGGAAAGCTAAAGAGCGTTCTGCTGATGGCGGATCCTCGGGCGACGATTCAGCTTCTAAGCGGTTTCCATGCGGTCGAGAACGACGCATGGCGCTGGACGCAGGGCAAGTTCGCGGTTTCGCTCAAGATTCCGGATGGCGCGGCGGCGCGGCCCACGGTTGTTGAAATGAAGTTCACCCTGCCGCAGGTGATCCTCGACAAACTGAAATCGGTGACGCTGACGGCCACGGTCGGTGGCGTTCCGCTGCAAACGGAGTCGTACACGAAGGCGGGCGACTACACGTTCCGGCGCGAGGTTCCGCCGAGCGTGATCAAAGGCGAGGCGTTGACCGTCGAGTTTGCGCTCGACAAGGCGTATCCGCCGACGCCGCAGGATGAGCGCGAGCTCGGATTGATTGTGCAGTCGATCGGATTGCAGTAAGCGCAGGGCATGTCCGCCCCTACGGCGCCATCACGAACGCGGCCACTTCTATACCTGTTGCCGGCGCTCGTGTGCCTGGCTGCTTTCTACCCGGCGTTCCAGGTCTGGTTCCTGCGGGACGACTTCCGTTGGCTCGGATTGCGCCATCTGATGGCGGAGTCCGCGACTCCGTGGGCGACGATGCTCGCGCCGTACGCCCAGGGGACAATTCGCGTGTTGAGCGAGCGCGTCTTCTTCGTGGGCTTGTCGAGCCTTTTCGACATGAACGCGTTTCCGTTCCACGCAGTCGTATTCCTGACGCAGTTCGCTAGCCTCGCGCTGGCGGCGAAGCTTGGGGGCAAGCTGACCGGATCGCGCGCCGCGGGAATCGTGGGGGCGTGTCTGTGGGCGGTGTCGCCGAGACTGGCGGTTCCGATGTATTGGACTTCCGCGTACAACCAGATCTTGTGTGCGTTCCTTCTATTGGCAGCGCTGGCGTGCTTGGACCGGCACCTCGAAACCGGGAAGTCCGCCTGGCTCGTGGCACAGTACCTGCTGTTCCTGCTGTCGTTCGGGGCGCTGGAACTGGGCGTCGTGTATCCAGTGATCGCGCTGGTGTGGGTCTGGATGTTTGGGCGCGACAAATGGAAATCAACGATCGGGCTTTGGCTGATCGCGATCGCGTTCGCCGTAGGGCAGTTGACGTTGATACCCAAGTCCACGTCGCCGGTATATCAAATGTTTTTCGACGGACGCCTGCTCACAAACCTGGGCGACTACATCGTGTGGGCGATGGGACCGGCGCGAATCGGGTACATGGTCGACGAGTCGCTGCGGTGGTACGGGTTTGCGTTCGCAGGCCTGCTGATCGCGGCGCTTGGACTGTACGCGATCGCGCGGCGTGATCGCGCGATTCTGTTTTGCGGCGTCTGGTTCATGGCGTTTCTGGCGCCGGTGCTTCCGCTGGCGAATCACGTGTCGGATTATTACCTCGCGATTCCTTCGCTCGGAGTCTGCTGGGCCTTGGGCTGGATGCTGACTGATTTCTGGCGACTGGGGCATACGGTGCAACCTCGGCTGTGGACGCGCGGACGGGCGATGCAGTTGATCGGCATGCTGTTGGGCGCGTGCTTCGTGATCGGTTCCGTTTGGGAGATCCGGGAAACGATCGCCTATTACGCGGAGCAAACCAATCGGCTGAAGGCGGTGGTACAGTCGGTGCAATCAGCGCATCAGAACGGATCGGACAAGCTGATCCTGCTGCACGGCGTCGACAACGACCTGTTCGGCGCCGGGTTTCAGGACGACCCTTTCTACACGGCGGGTTCCGCGAAATCCGTGAATCGGCCGTTGGTGTATCTTGCGCCCGGATCGGAAGAGGGTCTTTCCGCGCGCGCCGATCTTGGAGGCATCTCCCGGTACGTGATTGCGCCGGACCGCGCTGCGCGCGCTCTCGACCTGGATCAAGCCGTGGTCCTGCAAGTTGCCGGTCCGGACGTGATCGATGTGACCGCGAAGTACCGTGCGATTGCGAGGGCTCAGCGCGCGGCCATGCGGCGGACGAGCGCCGATCTCGGCGACCCCGGTTCGGCGGATCTGTTGGGCACGGGATGGTATCCGCCGGAGAACGGGTTCCGATGGATGGCGAAGACGGCGACGCTGCGGCTCTCCGCGCCGCAAAAGGCGGGCGAGAAGATCTACATCGACGGCTACGTTCCGGCGGGCGCGATCGCCGGCGGTCCCCTGGCGCTGACGGTGCGCGTGAACGGCGCGGTGATGGGCGTCCAGGTGCTGACGAAGGCTAACGCAATGCTTGGCATTGCGTTCCTCCTACCGCCGGGAATTGCCGGTCAGAAAGAAATTGCGATCCAGTTGGAAGTCAGCCGGACGTTCCGGCCGCCCAACGATGCACGAGATTTGGGAATCATTCTGTCTAGGATCGCGATCCGATAAGCGCGTCAGGCGTCTGGTCCGGTCGTCGGCGGCGGCTCGGTTGCCGGCGGACGAAGCATTTCGTCGATGTCCCCAATCTGCTCGCTGAGCTGATTCAGCTTTTTCGAAAGACCCTGAATATCTAACGCGGCGCGCCGGTTGACTTCAAAATCGAGTTCACCGCGGAGCCGATCCTTCATGTCTTGCCGGTTCTGGCTCATCATGATCACCGGCGCCTGGATGGCGGCGAGCATGGACAGGAACAGATTGAGCAGGATGAATGGATACGGGTCCCAGGCGGTACGCCCCAGAACGACATTGAGTGCGGTGTAGCTCACGAGCACGACAAAGAAGGAAATAATGAAGCCCCAGGAGCCACCGAAGCGGGCGACTGTGTCCGAGATGCGGTCGCCGATGGTCGATTCCTCCATGATGACTTCATTGGGATTGCGCGTGGACCGATGGCGGACCAACTGTTGGGCAGCGTGATACTGGCGTCCGAGGACGGTCAGCATGTCCATGCCAGCCATGGGTTTCTGGGCAAGAAGGACCATGATGTCGCTGCGCTCTACCTCCACACAGACGGCCTCCTCGAGGGCGACAGCGCCGGTTTGGTGGGGCGTTTGCTCGAGCATCGACGCGAAGCCGAAGAACTCGCCCGCGGCCGGCTGATCGACGACCACCTCCTGCTCGTCCTGGTCGACGGTCGTGATGCGCACCGTTCCTGAAACCATGACGTAGGCCTTTCCACCGGGGTCGCCCATCTTGTAGATGCGCTGCCGTGGAGCGAACTGGCGCAGATCCACTTGTCCGGCGAGGACGGCGGTCTCGTCATCGTCAAGCAGGGCGAACAAAGGAACGTTTCTCAAGACTTCGGGCTTACAGGCCATGGCTTTACCTCCGGGCGGGACGGCTCGGTCCCAAGACGAGGATTCCACACAACAAGGGGCTGGGACAAGACCCATCGCGTCCCCGCGTGCTGTGCACTACACTTACAAGTTCTTACAGCGATCCAGCCCCGCATTCCTATATAACTGGAAGAAGCAATAAGGAGTTCTTTGCATATGAGATTCGCCTTGCCCTGTCTGCTCGCGCTTGCCGGTTCCGCGTTGGCGGCCAACACAAACGGTCGAGTTCCGACGTTTGCGAAAGACGTTGCCCCGATTGTGTACAGCCGATGTACGGAATGCCACCGGCCGGGTGAAGCGGCGCCGATGAGTTTCACGAGCTACAAGGAGGTGCGACCGTGGGCGAAAGCGATCAAAGAGAAGGTTGTTGCGCGGACGATGCCACCCTGGCTCGCCGATCCCGCGCATGGCGTCTTCAAGAACGACCGCCGGCTGACGGCAGCCCAGATCGCCACGATTTCCGAATGGGCGAACGGTGGCGCTCCGGAAGGCAATCCAAAAGACGCGCCCGCTCCGCCGAAGTTTGAGACGGGTTGGACGATCGGCAAGCCCGATCAGGTGATCGACATGGGCACGGACTTCGCGGTGCCGTCCGATGGTGTCGTCGCCTATCAGCATTTCACCGTCGATCCGGGATTCACAAAAGATATGTGGGTGCAGGCAGCCGAGGTCCGGCCCGACAAGCGAAACGTCGTCCATCACGTCATCGTGTATGTGTTGCCGCCGAACGTACCGGTGTCGGCCGCGCAGGGCGAGGCGCAGGAACGCCGGGAGATGCTTGTGGGCTTTGCGCCTGGCGATCCGGCGACAACGTTTGAAGAAGGCACGGCGCGCCTTGTGAAGGCCGGATCGAAGCTGATCTTCCAGATGCACTACACGCCGACCGGCAAGCCGTACACGGATCGTTCCTATATCGGGTTGATTTATGCGAAGCAGACGCCGGAGCGGCGCGCGGTGATCACGAATGCGGGCAACGGGACATTCCGGATTCCTCCGGGCGATCCGAACTATGAAGTGAAGTCGAGTTGGACGGCTTCGGACGACATTATCGTCACCAGCTTCATGCCCCACATGCACGTCCGCGGCAAGGATTACAAGTACACAGTCACCTATCCGGACGGCCGTTCGGAGGTAGTGTTGGACGTTCCGAAGTACGATTTCAACTGGCAGCTCACGTATGAACTGGAGAAGCCGCTGCACCTGCCCAAGGGCTCGCGGATTGACGGCGTGGCACATTACGACAACTCGCCGAACAATAAGTTCAATCCGGATCCGACGAAGGAAGTGCGGTTCGGTCCGCAAACGTGGGAAGAAATGATGCTCGGCTGGTTCACGTACACGATTCCGTCGGACCACCACCCGCTCACGCCGCAGATGCGGGGGCGTCCGTCGGCCGAGTAGATTCGAAGTTTGCTTGACCGCAAGACGAAAGCGCCGATTCCCGCAAGGGGCCGGCGCTTTTGGCGTTTCCGAAGGGCTTGCGAGATAGTGTGGAGTATACTGTGGATGAAACTCCACACGCATGGAAACGATACAAGTAGTGATTGACGCCAAGCTGCTTAAGGAAGCGGATGTGTTCGCGCGGCGTTCGAAAATCAATCGATCCGCGCTGATACGCGACGCTCTCCGGGAGCATCTGAAGAAAGCTCACCTGCTGGACCTCGAAGAGAAAGAGCGCCGCGGGTACTTGGCAAAGCCGGATTCCCTGAGCGAAGCCGCCTTGTGGGAAAAGGAAGCGTCATGGCCGGACCGTTGAATCGCGGTGACGTCAGGCTCTATTTGTTTGCACCTCCAGACAAGAAGCGTCCGGTCCTGGTGCTCACGCGTGACGGCGCGCTGGCGCTTCTTGGAACCGCAACCGTGGTGCCCATAACGTCGACCATTCGAGGCGTGCCGTCCGAAGTCGCCCTCAACGAGGACGACGGGATGAAAGGCCCGTGTGTCGTAAATCTTCACAACATCGTGACCGTGCCGAAGGACAAACTGGGAAAGCGAGTCGCATCGTTAAGCGTGGATCGAATGACCGAGGTATGTGCCGCGTTGCGGTTCTCGTTAGGCTGCTGAGGTGAGAATCGGGCCGTGGTTCCGTTCTGCGGTAGCCTAGCAACCTGAGGACCTCGATGCGATTCATCTGCGCGGCCTTTCTCGCCGCCCTTTCTCTTAATGCCCAGCCTGCTCCGCCGATCGGGAGCGAACTGCGTCCGCTCATCGATCTCTACATCTCAGACCGCGGAATCCTGCAGCGGCAGTACGCGGTAACCGCATCGCCGGTGCGCCGCGAGCGGATGCGAACGTTCTACGGCGAATGGAAATCGAGGCTCGGGCAAACCGCGTTCGACAAGCTGTCGATGGACGGGCAGGTGGATTACCTGCTGCTTGCCAGCGAACTGCGGTCGGCGATGCAGAAGCTTGATGTCGATGCAAAGAAGCAGGCGGAGATCGAGACGCTCGCGCCCTTCGCGCCTAAGATCATCGCGCTCGAAGATGCGCGACGCCACATCGACAAATTCGATCCGAAGGCGTCGGCCGCCACGCTGACGGCGGTCCGGAAGGAAGTAGACGCGCAGGCGAAGAAGATCCAACAGGCGATCGGGCAAAAAGACAAGCTTCCGGCCAAGACTCTGGCCAACGACACAGCCGCCGCGATCGAGGACCTTCGCAAGACGCTCGGCACCTGGTTCAAGTTCTACAACGGATACGATCCGATGTTCACGTGGTGGAACGTGGAACCGCACAAGACGCTGGACGCGTCACTCAAGGCTTACGCGGCGCTGCTCCGCGAGAAGATCGCCGGAGTCAAGCCGGGCGACGACACGACGATCATCGGGTCGCCGATCGGACGGGAGGCGCTGCTGGTCGACTTGCAGCGCGAGTGGATTCCGTATTCACCGGAAGAACTGGTCCAAATCGCCGACAAGGAAATGGAGTGGTGCCGGCGGGAGATGGTCCGGGCGGCAAAGGAGATGGGATTCGACAATTGGCGCGACGCGCTCGAAAAGGTGAAGGGCATGTACGTCGAGCCGGGCAAGCAGCCGGAACTGATCAAGCAGCTCGCTGAGGAAGCGACCGAGTACGTCGAGAAGAACGACCTGGTTACGGTTCCAGCGCTGGCGAAAGAGACCTACCGGATGGAGATGATGAGTCCGGCGCGCCAGTTGGTGAATCCGTTTTTCCTGGGTGGCGAAATCATTCAGGTCTCCTATCCGACGGAGGAGATGGCGCATGACGCGAAGCTGATGACGTTGCGCGGCAACAACATCTACTTCTCGCGCGCGACGGTGTTTCACGAACTGATTCCGGGGCACCATTTGCAGGGCTTCATGCATTCGCGATATCGCGAATATCGCCGCCCGTTCGGCACTCCGTTCGCGACCGAAGGCGGGGCTCTCTATTGGGAACTGCTGTTCTGGGATTTGGGCTTCACGAAGACGCCGGAGCAGAGGGTTGGCGCGCTGTTCTGGAGGATGCATCGATCGGCGCGGATCAAGTTTTCGCTCAGCTTCCAACTTGGAACGATGACGCCGGAGCAGGCTGTCGACATGCTCGTGGAGCAAGTGGGCCATGAGAGGTCGACGGCAGAAGGCGAAGTCCGGCGGTCGTTCGGCGGGAACTATTCGCCACTGTACCAGTGCGCCTATTTGATTGGCGGATTGCAGATCCGGCAGTTGCACCGCGACCTGGTCGAGACCGGCAAGATGACCAACCGGCAGTTCCACGATGCGATTCTGCAGCAGAACCGGATTCCGGTAGAGCTGATGCGCGCGGCGTTGACGGGTCAGAAGCTGACGGCGGATGCGAAGTCGACGTGGCGGTTCTATCCGCTGCCGTGAAGGCGTCGCTGAGATTCTCAATCTCCAGCCGAAAACTTCGTTGGCGAATCCTTATCAGCTGAAACG
>JBDTTK010000018.1:0-16611 GCA_039930685.1 Bryobacteraceae bacterium
GCCGGACGATGCGCTCGGCCGTAACGCCGGCATCCGCAAGATCGGCGGCCATATCCGGCGGGACGCCGTGCTGGTCCAGCCAATCGGAGAGATCCGCCTCGCGGTCCGCGCGTTCGAGTGCGTCGAGATCTTCGCCGCCGGTGGCGCACTCCGCAATCGATTCGCTGATCTCGTTGATCAGGCGCTGCGCCTCCGGCGGGATTACTTCACCGCGCATCGCAATGGCTTCCCGTCGGCGGACCATGAGTGTCTCGCGGAGCTGCGCGGAAGACCTCCGGGCAGCCGACGCCGGGTTGTTGAGTTCGTGGGCGAGGCCGGCCGAGAGTTTGCCGAGAGCGAGAAGCTTTCCGCTCCGTTCCTCGGCCTGCGTGAATTCTCGGGTCCGGTCGGTCATATCGGCGACCAGCTTTTGCGCCAGATTCGGCGCGCGGTAGACCAGTTCGCGGAGCTCGGTGGCGGGCATCGCCGCGACCCGCGAATCGACGACGGCGATGCCGCGGGCGCGGGCGACCTTGATCCGCGAGAAAGGTAGAACGCCGCTCGCCTGTCCGGCGACCCGCACAAAGATGGGCGCATACGGATCGGCGGGCCTGGTGTAGTGGAGTTCGCCTTCGAGAACGACGATGAAGTCGTGGACGGGCGTGCCCTCTTCCATCACGATATCTCCGGCTGCGTAGCAGCGGACCGCGAAGCGTTCCGCGAGCCAATCGAGCGCGGAGCGGTCGTCGTCGGCGAACAAGGCCATGGCCGCCAGTTCGTCGGCGGTCAGCCGGACGCAGGGTTCGTTCGACATGGGCGCGCCTCCTGTTCTTTGTTCGTCAGGTGTCATCGGTTGGTCAGGTATTGATGAATGAAGTACAGAACGATGGAGCCCTCGCCGACGCTGTTCGCCACCCGGCGCACCGCGCCGTCGCGGACGTCCCCGACGGCGAAGACTCCCGGGACGTTGGTTTCGAGCAGCGCGGGATCCCGCTTGAGGGTCCAGCCATCGGGGCGCTTGCCGTCTCGAAGCAGATTGTTGCCGGTGATGAGGAAGCCGCGCTTGTCGCGGGTAAGGTTGCCCTCGAGCCATTCCGTCTGCGGTTCGGCGCCGATGAAAATGAAGAGCGCTCCGGCGGGGCACGTCTCGGAAGTCTTGGTATCGCGGTGGCGGATCGTGATGCTTTCGAGATGCTCGCCGCCGTGCACCTCGGTCACCTCGGTGTACGGAATCACTTGAATGTTGGGGATGGTGGCGATCCGTTCGATCAGATAGTGCGACATCGACCGATTGAGGGAATCCGCGCGGACGAGCATCTTGACCGAACGCGCGTATTGCGAAAAGTGTACGGCCGCCTGTCCGGCGGAGTTTGCTCCGCCGACGATAAAGATGTCTTCGTCCTTGCAGGCCGCGGATTCGGTAGTGGCCGCGCCGTAATAGACTCCAGCGCCGGTCAGCCGGTCCATGCCCGGGATGTTCAACCGCCGCCATTGCACCCCGGCGGCGATGACGACGCTGTGCGCGACCAGTTCCTTACCGTTCGAGAGCTTCACGATGCGGTACTCGCCTTGGGCGGAGAGCGACACGGCCTGCGCGGGCGCGAGCACTTCGGTGCCGAACCGTTTGACTTGCGTGACGCCGCGCCGGGCGAGATCAGCGCCCGAGAGGCCGGAGGGAAAGCCGAGGTAGTTCTCGATACGGGAGCTGGAGCCGGCCTGTCCGCCGGCGGCCTCCTTCTCGACGAGGACCGCTTTCAATCCCTCGGTGCTACAGTAGAGCGCGCAAGCGAGACCGGCGGGTCCGGCGCCGACGATGATGACGTCGTAGAAGTCGCTGCTGGGAGTGGTGACGAGACCGAGCTTGGCGGCGACTTGCTGCGGATCCGGCTTTTCGAGCACGGTGCCGTCGGGAAAGATGACGACGGGAAGCGCAGTGGGATTGTCGCCGACGGCGGCTTCGATTCGCGGATCGGAGCTCGCGCCGGGTTCCATCCAGCGGTAGGGAATCTGGCTTTTCGCCAGGAAGTCCTTGAGGTCGTGGGTGGCCGGAGACCAGCGGGTGCCGACCACGTAGATGCCTTCAAACGATTGGCGGCTGGTGGCGGTCCAATCGTCGAGCAGATCGGTTAAGACGGGAAAGAGGTTCTGCTCGGGCGGTTCCCAGGGCTTCATCAGGTAGTGATTCAGCTTGACCTTGTTGATGGCTTCGATGGCGGCGTTCGAATCGGCGTAGGCAGTCAGCAATACGCGGCGGGCGTCGGGCTGCAGGGGAAGCGCTTCGATGAGGAACTCCGTGCCGCTGGTGTGCGGCATGCGCTGGTCGACGACAAACAGGGCGATCCGGTCGCCGCGGGTAGTCAATTGGCGGACGAAGCCCATCGCCTTCTCGGGCGAGTCCGCGGCAAGTATGCGGTAGTCGGCGGAGAATTTCGCTTTGAGGTCGCGCTCGACCGCCTTGAGGACCGCTGGATCGTCGTCCAGGGCGAGTATATACGGCTTTTTCATTAAGGTTGTGGTGGTACCGGCGGCGCTTCGTGAACCGCTAACCGGCACGTCAAGCATTTAGGATAACGAAGGAGGATCAAAGGGTTCATAAATGCGGCTTGCGGGGAAGTTGGTGCTCCTTATTTGCTCCATCACGCATCTACCAATCTGATGCAGCCTGCTGAATCCTTGCTCCTACTGCTCCGGGATGACGATCACGTCCGCGGGCCGGAGGACGCGGTCCATACGTTGGTTGAATACGGCGATTACGAGTGCCCTGATTGCGGCACGCTGTACGCGCTGCTTCGAGATCTTCAGGAGGAAGCCAGCCGGACGCTGCGATTGGTGTTCCGGCACTATCCGTTGTCAGGCATCCATAAGCACGCCCAGCAGGCTGCCGAGGCGGCCGAGGCCGCGGGTGCGCAAGGCAAGTTCTGGGAGATGCACGGGCTGTTGTTCGAGCGGCAGAATGCGCTCGAGACGAAGCAGCTGATCGAGTACGCCGGCGAGCTTTCGCTCGACGTCGACAGGTTCCGTCACGAGTTGAAGGATGGGAGGTATAGCGATCGCGTCCGCGAGGATTTCCGGGCAGGCGTCCAGAACGGCGTGTACGGAACGCCGGGCTTATTCCTGGACGGCGTCCGGCGCGATGGCAAGTGGGATAAGGAGTCGCTGGCCGCGGAGTTGCTTCGCGAGCCCGACTAGCCCGGCGAACAACCGACGGACTCGACGACACGTCGCAATCGGAATCGCGAATCCAGGTTGAGCGATTTGTCCCGTGTTTGTAAACTACCGGATATCGCTGATGCCGTAAACTTCTTCCGCAGGAGGGGACAGTCCCCGTAAGTCACAGCGCGTACGCGCCTAACCGACAACACGGCCGGCGCGAACAAAGATCGGCATGGTAATTTGGCGGCGGACGCCATCCGGCCAGCTCGCGACGAGTTGGTCCGCAAACTGGGTCAGCAGACTGCCATCGGAGTGCCTCAAATAGTTCTTCGTGGCGGACCAAGTGCTTACGTAGGCGAGGAGGTCTTCGAGGGTCCAGTCAAGTGAGATGGCGACGTCCGGCGCTTGGAGCTCGTCAAACGGAAACTCGATCGTGCGATAGCCGGTTTCGACGAGGCGGCGCTCCGGAGGCCAATAGCGCTCGAGCGGCTTCCAAAGGAGGTCGCGGGCGATGGTCATCACCGGCTCCTCGGCGACAAACCGGGCGTAGCCAAACGCGGCGAGGATTCCGCCTGGGCGTAGAACGCGCCGAGCCTCGGCGTACACGCGAGGGTGGTCGAGCCAGTGAAAGGCCTGAGCGATCGTTATCAGATCCGCACTCTGGTCAGGGAGGCCGGTGGATTCCGCCACGGCAACTCCAAAATGGACATTGGGTGGGCCTTCTCCGTTCGCGATCTGGTCGGCGCTTGCGTCGAGAGCTTCGACGCGGCCGAAAAACTCGGCAAGTCCACGCGCCGCTTGTCCGTTTCCGGTAGCGCAATCCACGGCAACGTCCCGCGAGGGCGCTTGCTTAGCCAGCCACTCGAATAGGGCGCGGGGGTAGTCTGGCCGATACTTCGCGTAGTCGGCGGCGTGGCCGGAAAAGTAGTCCTGAAATTTCATGAGCCAGGTGATTCGACGGAGCTGAACGCCCGGTCCGTCACAAACGGCGTCGTCCATGAGGAACGGTGCGAACCCTCTCTATCATATAGAACACTCACCCCTTTTACGCCAATGGGCTAGAAATTGAACTCCAGGGCTGGGAACCAATTGCTCCCTGATTCGTATTAGTAGTAATCACTTATGCTATTGGAAGATGCCCGCTACGCCTTTCGGACTCTAAGAAAAAGCCCTGTATTTACAACAGTTGCGCTCCTGTCACTCGCCCTGGGCATCGGAGCGAACACGGCGATTTTCAGTCTGCTCGACCAAGTCCTGCTACGGCTTCTGCCGGTTCGCGAACCGCAGCAGCTTGTGATCCTGAACCAGGGCGGACCATTCAACGGCCGTGTGATGGGGAACAACATGTTCACCTATCCCACCTACCGGGAGCTCCGCGACCAGGTCGAAAGCTTCGATGGTATTCTCGCGCGCTTCGGAACGGACGCGAGCATGTCGCACGGCGGCCGTACCGAGGTCGTCCGGGCGGACCTGGTGTCGGGGAACTTCTTTCAAGTCCTCGGAGTTCCGGCCACACTTGGCCGCACGCTCACGCCCGAGGATGACACCAAGCCCGGCGCGCACCCGGTGGTTGTGCTCAGCGATGGATATTGGCGGCGGCGATTTGGAGGCGATCCGAGCATTCTCAATGCGACCATCCGTGTGAACAACATGCCGATGACCGTCATCGGAGTTTCCGCGGCAGGATTCAGCGGCATCGTGGTAGGAAAATCGCCGGACATCATGGTACCGCTGATGATGAAGGCGACCATGACGCCGACCTGGAACGGCCTGGACGACCGCCGCAGCTTTTGGCTCCAACTGACGGCGCGGGTCAGGAAAGGCATCTCGCGTGAGAAGGCCGCGGCCAATCTCAATATCGCGATTCGTCCTTCGCTCGAAGAAGATCTGAAGGTCATGCAGAACATGGGCGAGAAGGGCCGTGAGCGGTATCGAAACAAGACGCTGACGCTCGTCGACGGCGGCAAAGGACGCTCCTCGTTGCGGAATGACTTTGGAACGCCACTTCTCGTATTGATGGCCATGGTTGGAGCCGTGCTGCTGATTGCCTGCGCCAACGTGGCGAATCTGTTGCTCGCGCGCGCTGCATCGCGGCAGAAAGAGATCGCCGTCCGCCTTGCGCTGGGAGCCTCACGCGGGCGAATCGTGAGTCAATTGCTGACCGAAGGTCTGGTGCTCTCGATCGGCGGAGGGCTGCTTGGTCTCATCATCGCGTACTGGGCGGGCGCGCTGTTGCTGAGCTTTCTCCCTGGAGATGAGGTGACATTGGCGATTTCGACGGGGATGGATCCGCGCGTCGTGCTGTTCTGCCTCGGATTGTCGATTGTAACCGGGATTCTGTTCGGTCTTGTTCCGGCGATCCAGGCGAGCCGGCCGAAACTCTCGGCGACCCTGAAAGATCAAGCCAACAACGTATCCGCGGCCGGCGGGCAGGTTCGTTTGCGACGCGTGCTGGTCGCAGCGCAGGTGGCGCTCTCGCTGGTGCTGTTGATCGGCGCCGGTCTGTTCGGACGCAGCCTATACAACCTGAAGAATGTGCAGACTGGATTCCAGACCAACAACCTCATCAGCTTTGGAGTCGACGCGTCCCACATTGGATATTCCTCCGAGCGGCTGCTTGCGCTCTACGATCGGATTCAGGAAGGGCTAAACCGCATTCCGGGTGTTCGCGCAGCATCGCTGGGGGGCAATCCGGTACTGTCGGACAACACCAGCATGACCACGGTGGATGTGGAGGGTTACCGCGCGAAAGAAGACGAGAACATGAACCCGCTGATCGACGAGGTTGGACCGGGATACTTCCAGGCTCTCGGCATTCCGGTGATCCTCGGCCGCGAGATTTCGGCGAAAGACCGCCTGGGCGCGCCGCGGGTCGCGGTGGTCAACGAGGCGTTCGTGAAGTATTTCTTTGGCAAGGACAATCCTCTGGGCCGCCGCTTCGGAATTGGACGCGAAGGCGAACACAACATCGAGATCGTCGGCGTCTGCAAGGACGCCAGGATCGACAACGTCCGTGAAGCCACGATTCCGCGGCGGTATTACCTCTCCTATCTCCAAGACAAGGACATTGACTCGACCAATTTCTACGTCCGGACGAATGCCGATCCGGAAAAGGTATTCAATGCGGCGCGGGAAGTGGTGCGGAATACGGAATCGGAACTCCCGATTACCGGCATGAAGACGATGCAGGTCCAGATCGACGAACTGCTCTTCATCGACCGCCTGATCGCGGCGCTGTCGCTGGCATTCGGCGCGCTGGCGACCCTGCTCGCGGCGATCGGGCTGTACGGCGTGATGGCCTATTCCGTCGCGCGGCGGACGCGCGAGATCGGCGTACGAATGGCTCTCGGCGCGGAGCCGGGCCAGGTGAGATGGATGGTTCTCAAGGAAGTGCTGGTGCTCGCGGCGATCGGATTCGCAGTGGCGCTGCCAGCTTCCTACGGGTTGGGACGCTACGTCGGCTCACAGTTGTTTGGCATCACGCCGAACGATCCATGGGTCATGGCGCTTGCGACTCTGGCGCTGGCGGTGGTGGCCCTGGTGGCAGGGTATCTGCCCGCGCGGCGCGCGACGCGGATCGATCCGATCAACGCATTGCGATACGAATAGCTACTCGGCTACTCGTCGATTTTGTAGATGGCCATTCCGGTAAGCAGCTTCGGGTAGAAGTCGGTAGACTTCTGGGGCATCACGCCGCCGGCGAAGGCGATGCGGGCCATTTCATCGGCTGGTGTCGGATCGAGCAGGAAGGCGACAGCTGCGCCTTTGCGGACTTCATCGACAGCGGCGTCAAGGCCCCGAATGTAGCGGAGTAGTTCATGCCGCACGGCGTCCTCGCTGACTCCGAGCATGCCTTTCAGGATTTCGTCATGGAGGACGGGCACGTCAAGTTCGCCGTCCTTGCGCTCGCGGCTGAGAAGGACGTAGTCCGCGGCGTCGTGGGTTGCGATGCCGATGCGGACCGTCGCGGGATCGGGAGTCTGGAAGACGGCTTTGAGTGCGTCGAGATCCGCGATGCGCGTAACGGTGAACGCAGATGCCGCTCGATCGAGAAGCGGACCGAGCGCGAATCCTTCGAGCTTCGGCACGACGCGGTGGGTCGCCAGAATACGCAGTCCGGGCGCATGCATGTTGACGAACGTCATCATGACGTTCACGGCGCCAGGAATTTCCGGATGATCGGCGTGGAAGCCGAGCGCCGTCTCGTAGCGGTGGTGACCGTCCGCAATCAGCAGTTTCTTACCGACCATTTGCGATTGAATCGCGACGATCGCGGCCGGATCGGCGATCTTCCAAATACGATGAACCGCGTCGTATTCGTCGCGCACCTCCGCCAACGGCGCACCTTGCGCAGCGGCGTCGAGGAGAGCGTCAACCGCACACTCAGGGTCCGGATACAGCATGAAGATCTGCCCGAAATGCGCACGCGTATGCTCGAGGACCTGGCGGCGGTCTTTTTTCGGTCCAGCGAGCGTCCGTTCGTGGCGGAAAACTACGCCCGCTTCATACGGTTCCACGGCGCCCAGGCCGATGAATCCTTTGCGCGTTAGGCGCTCGCCGGAATCGGGCACGGTGAATTCCTGGAAGTAGGCAAACAAGGAAGATTCGGACTCGCGGGCCAGAACGCCGTTGGCGATCCACTCGCGGAAATAGGCCGCGGACCGGGTGTAGACGTTTTCCGAATCGTTGTCGCCCGGCGACGGCTCGCCGAGAATGACCCGGACGAGATTATAGGGGCTCGCGGCAAGGTAGCGCGCGTTCATGGCCGAACTGATCTTGTCGTAGGGCTGAGTGAGAAGGTTGGCCAGATCACCGGCGGCCAGGGAATATCGATACGCGTGGAACGGGAAAATGTTCGCCAAAGCGCAGCATAGCAAAGCGTCAGGTGAAACGCGTATAGCGTAGATCCCTGGCCAAGAAGAGCTAAGGGGAAACCGCGTCCGCATTGAGGCCTTTTCCTCATTGAGGAGAGTGAGGCCGAAGGACAAAATCGAGAAGTAGGAATTCGTAAGCGGGGTCACCGAATGGGTGTAATGAACGGCTGCAGTAGTAGTTGCGGAGGTTGTGGGCCTGAAAAGTTTCGTAAGCAGGCGACCGATGTCCCCGCTCGGCCGGTGACACGCCGCCGGGCGCGTGGACAAAGAGGCAGCGCCGCACTCGAGGGCGCGCTGGTGATTCTTCCGTTAATGGCGATGTTGTTTGCCCTTATGGATTTCTCCATCGCAATTTTTGTGCAGAACGTCCTCCACAATGCCGTCCGTGAAGGAGTCCGCTTTGCAATTACCCAGCAGACGGGAGCAGGTGGACAGGACAATGCCATCAAGGCGGTTGTGCAATCCAACGCGTTTGGATTTCTTACGGATCCTACTAAGATCACCGTCCAGTACTTACACCAGGACCCGTCGACCGGGGCGCTCGCTACGTCAGCGGGAGTCGGCAGCAATTCACAGGGAAATATCTGCGTCGTTTCAGTGGTCAATTATCCCTGGAGGATGATGGTGCCGATCTTTCAGAGTTCCAGTCCCTATCTGTATTCCGCATCCTCATCCGATGTTATGGAGGCGCCGCCAAATGGCATCCTACCCCCAAGATAAGTCCGCTAGTAAGGGGCCAAGTCCGGAGTCCACGCAGCCGCCAGTTTCGCAGCCTAAGAGAGAGGTCTCGGAGAGGCGACGAAGGCGGCAGCGCGGAAGCACGATTACCGAATTTGCGGTGGTCATTCCGTTTATCTCCATCGCGTTCTTCGGCACCGTCTCTTTTGGCATCTCGCTGGGTCGTTACATCCAGGTAGTCCAAGTTTGCCGCGATGTGGCACACATGTATGCCGACGGAGTCGACTTTTCCCAATCGAGCGCCAAGGCCCTCGCGGTTCAACTGGCGCAAGGCACGGGCATGACGGCGGCCGGAGGTAACGGCGTAGTTGTTCTGTCCCGCGTCAGGCAAGTCTACACAGCGGACTGCACGGCAGCCGGATACGGAACGTGCCCGAACAACGGCCAGATCGTATTCACACAGCGGCTGACGATTGGCAATACGGCCTTGCGCGCCAGTTCCTTCGGAACCCCGGCAGCGGCGATTCTAAACGCGCAGGGAAACATCAACGCAAGCGTGTATCTGCAGAACACGAATAGCACCGTGCGGGCCAACTCGACTCTGGCGAGCCTCTATACGTCGGCCGGACAACCGGCGGGATTGGCGCAAGGGGACTCGGCGTGGATCGCCGAGGTGTATTTTACGGCACCCAACATTTCGTTTCTGGATTTCAACTATTCCTCCAATCTGAGATCGTCAACATCTGGTGGTGCGTATGCAAGATTCATTTTCTAGTCGTCGAGCAAGTTCGATTCCTGTTTCGCGGAGACGCCGGGAGCAGAGCGGAATCGCGGTGATGGTCACCGCAATCATGATGGTGCTGGCCCTTCCGATGATGGGTCTAATGTTCGACAGCACGATCCTATTCATCATCAAAAGCCGGCTGCAGGGCGCCGTGGACGGCGCGGCGCTGGCGGGAGCGCGCGGATTGGCCCGAGGCTCAAACAGCAGCCAGCAGATCACGTCGGCGCAGGCAGCAGCAACCAGCTACGTTCGGTTGAACTATCCGAATAATTCATTCTTCAGCGGAGCGGTGACGATTCCTTCCCCCACGGTGGATCTGAGTGTGGCGTTCCAACGCACGGTTACCGTAACCGCAAACGTTCCGTTTCCGGGGCTCATTCTCCAGTACATGGCGGGTCCGACGACCGTGCGTGCATCCGCCGCGGTGACGCGCAAGGACGTCAACGTCGCGATGGTCCTCGATCGATCAGGTTCGCTTAGCGCCAGCGGTTCGTGCGCTCCGATGAAGGCCGCAGCGGCCAGTTTCGTCGATCAATTCGCTCCAGGCCGGGATAATATCGGATTAGTGACCTTCGCGTTCACGAGTTATGTGAATTTCCCGATCGCGAACACGTTTCAAACGGCGAATCCGAACGTGAAGACGCTGGTCAACAACATCACCTGCGCGGGTTCAACCAGCACTGCGATGGGTCTTTGGCTCGGTTATCAACAGTTGGTCGGTCTCAACCAACCTGGCGCGCTGAACGTAATCCTGTTGTTCACGGATGGTGAACCCACCGCGGCCGCATTCAACATGCCGGTGGCAAATGGAAGCCCATGCACAGCCTACACTGCAGGCAATCCGACGGGTCCGGGAGGTTATACGCGTCCGGCTACAGCCAAGGGGTACATGCGTGGGCTGATGAATACGTACTCCAATTCGGCCCAGTTCTTCGGGATCAACGACTACGTGGGCACCACAGTGGCAGGACAGCAATCCATCACCAATGGAGACAACAACAAGCCACCGAATTCCAATAACTGCGCCTACGTTTCAAACGCCAACACGCTGACGGATTGGGCGGGGGTTCCGTTGGTGGATTTATTTGGAAACTCCACCAACTCCGGCTACCAGCCCGTTACGCTCACTAACGGAATGATCTCCCTCGGCAACGCCAGCAACGCCCCAGCGATGGCGATTAATGCCGCCGACAGCGCGGCGACGCGGATCCGTAACGGCGTTATCGAACCGATCAATGGCGGAAGCCTGGCGAACGTGCTGATCCTCAGCATCGGCTTAGGCACGTCCGCCGTGGGTCCGGCCAGCCCGACGTTCTTGCGTCGTGTCAGCAACGATCCTCTTAGCACTATCTACGATCCGACCAAGCCCACGGGACACTACTATGACGCGCCTACCATCGCCGACCTGGCGCCGGCGTTCCAGGAAGTAGCCTCGGAGATTTTGCGGCTCGCCAGGTAGCAGGCGGGTTCCGGGGGTTGACGGCCTAAAAAGGACTCTGGAGCAGATCAAGGAGCGGCGCCGGCTCGGAATGAGCCCGGCGCCGCATTCGTGTTTTTAACCAGCAAGAAGATCCCGTGGCCGGTCGTCCCGTAGTCAGAGCCGATAAGCGGGCGTCTGTCGAGCGAGCATCGGGTGACCTGGAGCTTGACCCGCCCCCAAGGACCCTTCGGTCAGCACAACGGCATCTCCGTTGATTCCGAGTCTGACGTCCAGCGCTACCACAATGCTCGCGGCGCACAAAAAAAGCGGGAGCCCCATAGGGCCCCCGCTCTTGAACGAACTCGACTGAGATTCCGGCCTACTTCTTCTTTCGTACCGGAGCCCTCTTCGGAGCCGGCGCGGGCGCCGGAGCACCCTTCCACCCTTCGACCTTGGCCTTTTCAACCTCAAAGAGGACCATGAAGGGCTCCTTCGTGAAACTCTTCGGCACGGCCTCAAAGGAGAGCTCCGATCCAGCATCCATCTTGCCTGCGAGTGCCGAATCGAGCTTGAGCGTTACGTCGCCTGTACTCTCGAGGATCGACAGAACGAGTTCCTTGGGCTTGACTTCGGGTGTAGAGGAGACCAACTTGCCCTTCAATTTGGGCAAGAGCGAATCCTTCATCTTCTCGTCGAAGTATTTCTGGCCATCGGGGCCAGTCAATTCCTTCTTAAGGCTCATCCAAAGGGCGATCTCCGGATTGTTCTTCGCGAAGTCAGCCTCTTTGGCCATCTGGTCTTCCATGATTTCGCGTGCCGTTTTGATCTTAAGATCAGACGGCGGACCGGCTGAACCTTTGGCCTTCGCGAGGAACTCGTCGAGCCCCTCTTCCGAACCGTGGTACTGCTTGTAAACCTTGCTCAGATAATCCTTGACCGACTTTCGGTCGGCTGCGGTAAGGGCGCCTGTGCCATCGAAGGAAGCGGCGCGGGCGTAATGATAGAGCGCGGCGACCTGCTTCTCCGGCTTCCGTTGCGCGAGAATCACGCGACCTAGCCAGAACGAAACCTGGCCGGCGTTTGGATCCAGCTCAAGCGACTTGGTGTACGCTGCCTCAGCCTTCTCGTATTCTTTTTTCTGCTCCGCAATCCACCCGAGTGTCCGGTAGCTGAACACTTTCATATCGTTCTTGAGCTTGGGCCAGTCGGCGTCCTTGATCTCAGGCGGGCGTTTGTCCGCGGCGAAGATCGCGTCGATGTTGTTCACCATCTGATTGGCCGCTTGTTCGGCATGCACAAAGTCGTCCGCGGAGGGCGGCTGGAACTGGTAGATGTACTGGAGGATCGCGGTGAGGGCCAGCCGGTTATTCGGGTCGGCCTTCAATACTTCGAGTGCGGTCGAGGTGGCTTCCCGCGGCTTGTTCAACTGCTGGTACGTGACCAGAAAAATCTGTAGGCGGACCGATCCGAACTCGGTGTTCGGGTACTGCGTTTTCCATTTCTCGAGATTGGCAAGCCTCGTTTGAGCGTTGGCGTCTTTTGAAATCAAGTCGAAGAGGTCGAACTCGGCACGGTCCTTCCAGTTGGGCTGCGCCGGCTGGCCAAAGACCAGCGACAGCATCCCTAGCGCCACCGTCAACAACAACATCCTTGCGATTGCTTGCACTCCAACCTCCCAAACGGTTTTTGAAGAATAGACTAGCTTACCAATACCAGCGTCCAGCATAAATAGAACTGACCTCCCCGCAAAGCAGGTCCGGACGGGGGAGCCAAAGACGCTTTTGCGGAGTATAGCGAAACGGTCCCCAAGCCGCAAGCAAAACTCGCCCCATCGGTTGCGGCAAACGGACAGAGGCAGTTCATGCACCCGTCGATCCCTTGAGTTCTTGGACGCCTTACTCGCCACTCAAGTTCCCGGCCGGGAATGCGGGTCTGGCGGCGGTTCCCCGGTGGGCTAAGGCAACGGATTCCTGTCTGGCGGCAGAAATTCCCGTCTAGCCAGGGGTGAAGTCAGAAGTTCCGGCGAGTAATAGCGGGAGAGCGCATCCTTGTCGAAAAGATCGGGATTGGCCGCTCTGAACTCCTCAAAGGTCGCGCCCGGCGCGCCGGCCACCAGCGCGGCCCAGGCGCGCGTGACGGTCTCGTGGTACTTCTTGTCAGCCCCATGCGCTTCGGCAAACCGGCGAATCGCAATCGCCAGTGCATCCGCCGCCGCGGCTGCGCCGAGTTGGCGAACGTACAACCGCGCGAGGCGGATGTGATCCGCGTGCGCGAACGATTCCGCGGGCAGAGTGCAATTCTCGAAGGCTTCGAGGACGGCCGCGTCGTCCAAATGTAGAGATCGAGCGCTTACCGCCATTTTCGTATTATACATTTTCGTACCAATTAGTTCCGGCGTAACCGAAAATCCCTTGGCCAACGGGAAACAATATGGCAAGGTGGGAAGATGCCGCTCGCGCTGATCCCGGACATTCATCGCGCCACTCACCAGATTGGCCTCCACATCGCCCAATGCCCGGGACTAGCCATCACGCAGGGAGAGGCGCACATCCTGGTTTACCTCCACGATCACGGACCGGCGACCGTTGGCGAGGTCCACTCGGCGCTGTCGCACAAGCGCTCGACGTTAACTAGCCTGCTGAACAGGCTGGACGAGCGCCGCTTCGCCGTTCGAGAATTGCATCCCGGGAACCGCAAGACATTCCTCATCCGCCTGACGCCATCCGGAAAGAAGGCCGCCGCGAAAGTCCGTTCCTGGCTCCAACGATACGAACAAAAGGCGCTTGCCGGACTGAACGGAGAGCAAGTCGAATCCCTGCGAAAGATCCTCGCGCGGTTCGATGCCTCTGCCGTTCACGCTATGCTGTGAGAATTCATGCGCGTCCTCGACCTCACGGTCATACTCGCTTACTTGGCGGCAATTACCTGGTTTGGGGCGCGATTCGGAAAGAGCCAGTCGACGCTCAAGGACTACTTTCTGGGCGGCCGGAGCACGCCCTGGTGGGCCATCGCCTTCTCGATCGTGTCCGCCGAGACTTCCACTCTTACGGTCATCGGCACGCCGGCTCTCGCATTTAATGGCAACTTCGGCTTCCTGCAGGTCGTTTTCGGATATCTCCTGGCGCGTATCATCATCTCCTCTCTCTTTCTCCCCGCTTACTTTCGTGGAGAAATGTACACCGCCTACGAATTGATGCGCGTGCGCTTCGGCGAGCGGATCCGCAAACTCACCGCTGGTACATTTCTGCTGCTCCGGGCGCTCGCCGAGGGCGTCCGGGCGTGGGCGATTGCGACAGTGGTGTCGATCATCCTGGGCACCGGAACGGTCGGGTCCGTAGGCGTTATCGTCGCACTCACGCTGTTCTATACCTTCGAGGGCGGTATGACGGCGGTCATCTGGACCGACGTCATCCAGATGTTCCTGTACGTAGCGGGCGCGATCCTGAGCTTCTTCGTCATTCTTCGCGAGATCCCGGGTGGATGGGGCCACGTCGTGGAAATCGCCGCGCCCCTCGGCAAGTTTCAGGTTTTCGATTTCAGCTTCTCCCTGACACCGGAGTTTTTTCAGAAGACCTATACCTTTTGGGCTGGCCTGATCGGCGGATGCTTCCTGACGACTGCAAGCCACGGCACGGAGCAGCTGATGGTCCAGCGGCTTTTATCGGCCAGAAGTGAAAAAGACAGCCGCCGCGCACTGTATGCGAGCTGGGTCGTAATTCTGTTCCAGTTCACCCTTTTCCTGGTCATCGGAGCGTGCTTGTTCGTGAGCTATCATGACCGTGGCCTCGCGGGGCCGAAAGAAACAGATCGAATCTATCCGGAATTTATCTGGAACCACCTTCCGCACGGAGTTTCGGGATTGGTGATCGCCGCCATCCTCGCCGCCGCGATGTCCAATCTAAGCGCCGCCCTGAATTCACTCGCATCCACGACAATTATGGATTTTTACCGGCCTCTCACCGGAAACAGCCGTCCAGAGGCCCACTATCTACGCCTCGCCAAATACGCCACGCTCGTCTGGGGCGCTATCTTGTTTGGGGTGGCGCTCGTCGCCCGGAATTGGGGCAGCGTGCTCCAGGCCGGGCTCTCGATCGCTTCGATCCTCTATGGATCTCTTCTCGGCGTATTCCTTCTCGGATTGCTCACAAAGAGGGTCGGCGAGAACGCTGCGATGGCGGGCATGATTGCCAGCCTCACGTTGACTCTTTACGTGAAATTTTTTACGCAGATTGCCTGGACCTGGTATGTCCTCATCGGCACATCGGCAGCCGTCCTCGTCGGACTGGCCGGATCTTTGTTCGAGAAAGCACCACCCGAAGTCGACCAGTTCGCCCCTAAGGAGATTTCATAATGGACGCATTCGCGGAGACCGCGAAACAACCGGAGCTGCGGCGCGATCTTGGTCCGTGGGCCGCAGCCGCGATCGTGGTCGGAACTACGATCGGCAGCGGTATCTTCCTTGTGCCAACGGATATGGTGCAAGCAGTCGGATCGGTCCACATGGTGTTTCTCGTGTGGATTGTCGGCGGCTTGATGACTCTATTCGGGGCGCTCACCTACGCGGAACTGGCGGCCGCGATGCCCGGAGCCGGGGGCGAATATGTTTACCTTAACGCCGCCTACGGGCCATTTTTCGGATTCATCTATGGCTGGACGCAGATGTGGGTCGCGAAGGCTGCTTCCATTGCCACCCTGGCCACCGGGTTCTTCGGGTATCTGGCGAATTTCGCTCCGGGTCTCACTGGAGTTTGGCTTACCATTCCAGTTCCGATCGGGCCCAATGGAGGGCCATTCGAGATTCGATATGGCCAGTTGCTGGCCATATCGGTCGTGTTGTTTCTCGGTGGGGTGAATTACGTAGGCGTGAAAGTCGGAGGGAACGTGCAGGTATTCGTCACGATCCTGAAAATCATCCTGATCGGCGGTCTAATCGGCTTCGGACTGTTTGGCGGCGCGGGCAACACGGCGAATCTGTCCTCGTCGGTTCCCGCTCCAGGCGGATTTACGGGCTTCTTCGCGGCCTTGGTTGCAGCTCTCTGGGCTTATGACGGATGGAATAACGGAGTGATGGTCGGCTCCGAGATCAAGAATCCACAGCGAAATTTGCCCCTCACCCTCGTGTTTGGCACGCTAGCCATCATGGGGATCTACCTAGCTGCAAATATTGCGTATTTTTACGTGTTGTCGGGAGCTGAAGTGGCGGCGGCAGAGGAAGGCCGGGTCGCGGCAGTCATGATGCGCCACGTCATGGGTCCGGTCGGCGCGTCCCTGGTCAGCGTGGCGGCAATGCTATCCATTTTCGCGGCGCTGAACGGATCCATCCTGTCCGGATCGCGCGTTCCGTACGCCATGGCACGCGACGGATACTTCTTCGCAAGTGCGGCCCGGGTGCATCCTCAATTCCGGACGCCATTCGTCTCGATTATCCTGCTCAGCGTATGGTCGTCGCTGATGGTTCTGAGCGGCCGTTATAAGGAGCTGTACACGATCGTTATCTTTCCAAGCTGGGTGCTCTACGGGATGACGGCGGCCGCAGCGATCGTACTTCGTAAGAAGAGACCAGATATGCCACGTCCCTATCGAGTAGTCGGGTATCCCGTCGTGCCAGTACTATTTGTTATAGTCGCGTCTATTCTCGTTTATGCGACTCTCCAAGGTTCGCCACGTGAATCGGCGATCGGGTTGGTGCTGATCGCGGCAGGATTACCCTTTTATTTTCACTG
>JBDTTK010000019.1:0-15980 GCA_039930685.1 Bryobacteraceae bacterium
CAGGGCTTCGTCCTGGTGCTCGAAGACACCAGCGAGTTGCTTCGCGCGCAAAAGGCGGAAGCGTGGCACGAGGTCGCGCGAAGAATCGCGCACGAGCTAAAGAACCCTCTCACTCCCATCGCGCTCTCGGCCGAGCGTATTGGTCGTCAGCTGCAACGCGGCGGGCTCGGCACCGCCGACGGACAACGCGTGATCGCCGAGTGCGCTGCCACCATCTCGCGCGAAGTCGAGTCCGTCAAGAATCTTGCCGATGAATTCTCGCGCTTCTCACGGTTCCCCGCCGCACAACCCGCACCCAGCGATCTGAACGAGATCGTGCGGAATGGACTGGACGTGTTCGCCGGACGGCTGGACGGCATCGCGCTTCGACTGGACCTGAGCCCGAACTTGCCCTTCCTCCAGTTGGACCAGGAGCAATTCAAGCGCGTCGTCGTCAATCTGGTGGATAACGCCGCGGAGGCGATGCACGACTCGCCGGTCCGCAAGCTCCTCGTAGCGACGTACGCGGCCGGTCCGGATGCCGTGGAGTTGGTGATCGCCGATACCGGCTGCGGCGTCTCGCCCGCGGACAAAGAGAAGCTGTTTCTGCCTTATTTTTCGACCAAAGGACGAGGTACTGGCCTTGGTCTAGCCATTGTCAACCACATCCTGTCCGAACATGGCGCGAGCATTCGGGTCGAAGACAACCGCCCGTCCGGTACCAGATTCCTCGTGGAGATTCCCGCCCCCGTGATGGCGGAAGCGGAACTCCGCGTCTGAGTCCGGCTATCCTCGAAGCAAAGGGTCCTGCGCTCCACCCAACGAAGTCATGAAGCAACCTCGCATTCTGGTAGTCGACGACGAACCCGGTATACGGACGTCCCTATGTGGCGTCCTTGGAGACGAAGGCATTTCCTGCCATGCCGTCGCCAGCGGCGAAGACTGCCTCGAAGAGTTGGCGCGTCAGACCTACGATGTCGTCCTGCTCGATGTCTGGCTGCCGGGAATGGACGGTTTGGAGACGCTGAACCGGATTCAGGAAATCTCTTTTGCCGATCGTCCGCAAGTCGTCATCATCTCGGGCCACGGCACGATCGAGACCGCCGTTAAGGCGACCAAGCTCGGCGCCTTCGATTTTCTCGAGAAGCCGCTGACCATCGAGAAAGTCATCGTTGTCGTCAAGAACGCCTTCGAACAACGCCGTCTTGAATTGGAGCTGCAGCGACTCAAAGAAGACATCAGCGGCAAGCCGGAAATTATCGGCGTCAGCGTTCCGGTGAAGGCGCTACGCCAGCAACTCGTCCTCATGGCCGCCACCAACGGGCGCGTTCTCATTTACGGAGAAAGCGGCACTGGCAAAGAGTTGGTGGCGCACGCGATTCACGCGTCCAGCATGCGATCCGCCGAGGCGTTTGTCGAAGTTAATTGCGCGGCCATCCCGGAAGAGCTCATCGAGAGCGAACTGTTCGGCCACCGCGCCGGAGCCTTTCCGGGCGCGGCCCAGGATAAGATCGGCAAACTCCAGAAGGCGGACGGCGGAACGCTGTTCCTCGACGAAGTCGCGGACATGAGCCTCAAGACGCAGGCCAAGGTCCTCCGCTCGTTGGACGAAGGCCGATTCGCGCCGGTCGGCGCCGAGGAGTCCATCCGGGTGGACGCCCGCGTGGTCGCGGCCACCAACAAAAATCTCGAAGAGGAGATCAGCCGCGGCAATTTTCGCGAGGACCTGTTCTACCGGCTCAATGTCATCCCGTTCTACGTTCCGCCGCTGCGCGAGCGCGTGGAAGATATTCCGCTGCTCGCCGATCACTTCCTGAAGGAATTCACAACCGCATACGGCCGCAAGCCGAAAGAGATGACTGCCGAAGCCCATCGCGCCCTGCAGGAATACCAGTGGCCCGGGAACGTGCGCGAACTCCGGAATCTGATGGAGCGCATCGTGATCATGAACCCGCAGACCCGCATCGACGCGCGGCACATCCCGCTCAATCCCGCGCGCCGCAATGTGTTCCTGCCGCCCGCTGAGACATTCGGCAGTCTTGCCGAAGTTCGGGAGGCTGCCGAGCGCGACTATATTCTGAAGAAGCTCGAAGAAGCCAAAGGCAACGTCACGCGCACCGCGGAACTCCTCGGCCTCGAACGCAGCAATCTGTATCGCAAAATGAAAACCCTCGGTATCGCGCCCAAGGAGTAGCCGCCGCGCGGCAGGACCGCAGGGTGGCACGGAAAAACTTCGAAATTGAGTAAGGTACGCTGCTTCCGGCGTTTGCGAGGATGGCTGCTCTCTTACAGTCACGGCCGACTACTATCCACGGCCACTCGAATCGATCCTGGCGCGGTCTAAGGACGCCGATAGACGGTCAGGTTCTGTTTGGTGGTGGATCGCCACTCTTCGATGGGCGGCGCGCCATTCTCGCTAAAGAACCGGCCAAGGTCTTTACGCAGTGCCTCGAGTTGCTTCCGATGGCGCGGGTCGCCGATGACGTTCCGCGTCTCACCGGGGTCGGCTTCGAGGTCGTACAACTCGCTGGGCCATTCCTTGGTGCGCTCGATGTACTTCAGGTTCTCGGTGCGGACGCCGCGCACATAGGAGTATTCAAAATAGAGGCGATTGCGCCACTGCGGTGGACGGCCGCGCAGGAATCCGGCGTAGCTGTGTCCGACGCGATGGCCCGTCGGAGGCTCCGGCACGCCGAGGTAATCGAGGATTGTCGGAAAGTAGTCGTACGACGAGATCATCGGATCGAGCGTCTGGCCGGCGCGGATATGGCCCGGGTGGTTCCAAATCATCGGCACGCGAAGCGACTCCTCATACATGTTGAATGGCACGGTGCCGTTCCCTTTGCCCCAGACGCCATGGTGGCCCGCGTTCCAACCCTGATCTGCCGTGAAGATCACCAGAGTGTTGTCGCGGACTCCCATCTCTTCAAGCCGATTCACGACGCGGCCGACGTTGTGATCGACACCGGCGATCAGGGCCGAGTAGGCGTGCATGCTCTTCTCGTTGTTCTGATTCCTGGCCAGTTCTGGATTCTGCCAGGGATTCATCGGAGTCCGTGGAAAGCACGAGAAGCGCGAGCCGTCGAAACCCTTGCGGTATTCATCGGGCTGGTAATCGAATGGCGTGTGCGGAGCGTAGAACGGGATCAGCAAGTAGAACGGGCGGTCGTTGTTTTGCCGCGAAAGAAAATCGAGCGCGTGGTCTGCGACGAGGTCCGTCTTGTAGCCCCGCATTGCGCGCTTTTCGCCATTGACGACGAAGGTTGGATCGCGATAGGTGCCGCCGCCTCCGGGGATCGTGGCCCAATAGTTGAAACCCGCCTGCGCCTGGTCATCCTTGCCCATGTGCCACTTTCCGCACATGCCGAGGGAGTAGCCATTGCGCGCGAGAACCTCCGAATACGGCGTCAGCCCGGCGTACCAGTTGCGCGTCGTCGGTCCGTAGCTGTCGTCGGGAACTAGCCAATCCTGAACTCCATTGCGGGACGGGATCGTGCCCGTCAGGTATGTGACGCGGCTGGGAGAGCAGACCGGCGTACAGGCGAAGGCTCGCGAAAACTTCGTGCCTCCGGCGGCCAGCCGGTCGATGTTCGGCGTGTGCATTTCGCGACAGCCGTACGCCCCGGTGGCCCAGGCGCCGTGATCGTCGGTCATGAACATGACCACATTCGGGCGCGGGCTCGAGGCGCGTGCCTGTGTCTGGGCGTAGGCGCCGCCAAGAAACGAGCGTCTGGAGATAGGCATCGCCGCCGACAAGGATATCGTGAAGTGCACTAGCACTGAAACAGTGGACGGAGAGAGAGGGCGTCAGCCTCGCTCGTCCTATTGGTCCGCCGTTTCCCCTCCCGTCTTCGGTGAAGCGACGGCCCTGGACGACTTCATTACTTCCAGTAGTCGCGATCGAGACTGCGATACTGGACCGCTTCCGCGACGTGCTTCGACTGCACGTGCTCGCCGCCGCCGAGATCCGCGATCGTGCGCGCGACCTTGAGGACCCGGTCGTGCGCGCGTGCCGAAAGCGACAGCTTGCGGACCGCCAGTTCGAGCGTCCGCTCGCCGGCTTCATCCAGCGCGCTCAGATCGCGCAACTGCCCCGCCGGGATGTGCGCATTCAGGAAGCCGCGTGCGAGTTGGCGTGCCTGCGCTGACAGAACCCGCTCGCGCATCGCCGAGGAGGTCACGCCGTCGCTGTGGCCGCGCATGTCTTTGTACGCCACAGCGGGGACTTCGATGTGGAGATCGATACGATCGAGCAGCGGTCCGCTGATGCGCGCCAGATATCTCTGAATAATCGCCCCGGTGCACCGGCACTCGCGCGCCGGGTCCCCAAAATAGCCGCACGGACACGGGTTCATCGCGGCCACCAGCATGAACTTGGCCGGAAAGCGCAGCGTCATGATGCTGCGTGCGAGCATGACGCTGCCGTCCTCGAGCGGCTGTCGCAGCAGTTCGAGGACGTTCCGCTGGAATTCAGGGAGCTCGTCGAGGAACAGGACTCCGTTGTGCGCCAGGCTCACCTCGCCGGGTCTCGGAATGCCCGCACCTCCGCCGACGAGTCCGGCTTCCGATGTCTTATGGTGAGGCGCCCGAAATGGGCGGGTATGCAGGAGGCCTGTGCCTTTCGGCAGAACCCCGGCGACGCTATGCACCTGCGTCGTCTCGAGTGCTTCCGAGAACCGCAGCGGCGGGAGGATTCCTGCAAGCCGTTTTGCGAGCATCGACTTGCCAGACCCGGGCGGCCCGAGCATCAGGACGTTGTGCCCTCCGGCGGCCGCGACTTCGAGAGCGCGCTTGGCGACGGTCTGCCCGCGGACGTCGGAGAAGTCCGGCGCGTTCGGGAGCGCCTCGGACGAATCGCCCGCACCCGGCGGGGTTGCGGTAAATCCGCCGGGGTCCTTCAGGAACTGGACCGCCTCCGCCAGATGCCGGATCCCGAAGACGCTCACTCCTTCGGCGACGGCGGCCTCGGCGGCGTTCTCCTGCGGCACAAGCAGATTCCGGATGCCCTGCTTGCGGGCGCATGCCGCGATCGAAAGCGCTCCGCGGATCGGCCGGATCGCGCCATCGAGCGATAGCTCGCCGACAAACAGATGCTGTTCGCTTTGCTGGACCGTACCCATCGCACCCAGGATTCCAAGCGCCATGGGCAGGTCGAATCCGGCGCCCTCCTTGCGGACGTTGGCTGGAGCAAGGTTGATGGTGATGCTCTTGTTGGGATAGCCGAACCCTGAATTAAAGAGCGCGCTCTTGATCCTCTCGCGGCTTTCTCTTACGGCGGTATCCGGCATGCCGACCGTAATGAACTCCCGTCCGGCGCCCGGATACATGTCGACTTCGACATCGATGATGTGGGCATCGATGCCATACACCGCGGCCGACCGTGTGCGAAACAGCGCCATACGGAAGGTAGTGCGGGCAACGGGCCGGATTTCTCCGTAAGATTCCGGCCCTGCGGCGCGCCCTATTCGACCGTGAATGTTCCGCGCGTCTCGGCTTTTTGATCGCCGAGCTTGTCGGTGGCCTTGATCACCAAGGTGTAGGGCGCCTTCGCGATGTCGGTGGGAATCTTGAGGTTCATTACGCCGGGCACCCAGTGGCGGGGATAAAACGTCGCGTCCTTTTCGCCTGCCGCGTCCGGCTGCGCATACATGGACTCGCCGCTCTCCTTGAGGATCTCGATGCCGTATACGACGTCGAACGCGTTGTCCGGCCCCAGCTTATAGCCGGTGATCTCGAACCGCGCAAACATGGTGTCTCCGCCCCGGTACGCCGCGGGGCTCAACGCCCGGCGGTCCTCTTCACTGCGAAAGAAGCGAAGATTGCGAACGACAAAGGTTTCGCTGGGTTCGACCTGCGATCCGCGGACCCGGAACGCGAGCTCCTTCGTTGCCTCCGAGCCCGAAAGAGCGTCCTTGGCGTGAAACAGGATTTTGTATTCGCCGCCGCCCGCATGGGGCGGAATTACAAAACTATGGCGGGCCTTCGGCAGCCATTTCTTGTCTTCCTGGAAAATGTCCGCCCCTATTTTGCCGCTGTAGGAGGGAACCAGCAGGACCCCGCCGCCATCCTTGACGCTGATATCCCAAAGGAGCGAGATCTTCTCTTTGGGAGAAACCTGATATCCCCCGATCTGGCAGCTGAAATAAACCGTCTCTCCGCTGACGTAGGACTCGCTCGAAAGAAGCGCTGGACCGTCCTCAATCTGCTGGACGGTCGCATTCTCGATGTGGAGCTTCGCATCCGCGGCGTCGATGGAGGTCGCGAGAAGGGCCGACAGCAGCAGAAACAACATCGGTCGCATGGCGCTTTCATTCTAGCGCCGGAAAGACGCGGTCAGTTCTGGGATGGCGCGGGCGCGATCGGCGTTTCCGGGTCCAGCCGCAGCGGAATTTCGACAAAAGCGAACTTCTCGGTGCCGGGCTCGCCGCCATTGCTGACCCGCAGTTTATAGGATCCGAGCGAGCAGTCGAATAGAAGCCGTCCCTGCAGAGTCTGTGCCGGCCCAATCGTGCGGATGAGGCCAAGCCACTGCTCAACTCCGTCGCCCTTCATTTCTTCCGGAATCGGATCCCCGGTCGCCGTTTCGAGCTGGAACGACGGGATCGCCAATTCCTTGCCGCCCCCATTGGTGATGGAGACGTACACGACCAGGAATCGCTTGGTTGGCAGGCGCAGTTGGAAAGTTGAGCCTAATTGACTCCGCCAGGTGGTTTCGATGACATTGTAGGTGAAGGGTTCAAGTGGCACCCGTTCGCCCATTTGGTAATCGATGCGAGTCGACCGCGTTCCGCCACATCCGGATGCAATGAAAAGGAGCGCCACTAGCGTGACCATCGACGTCAATGAACGACAAACACCTACGCTTTTATCCAAAAAGCGAAACATTTCGAAACCCTCCACACTTCACGGCCCCCATCACTATATGACGCTTCGAAGAGCCATGGCAACCTGCTTCGCCCTTCTCTGCCTGAGTACCCCCCTTTTCCCCTGGCAGGCGGAGCATCCGATTAGCGGACGCAAGATCGCGCAGGTGATGGGCGTAGGCGGCGCAGATTGGCTCGATCGTCCGGAAAGAGAACTGGAGGAACACCCGGAGGCGGCGCTGGACGCCCTCCAACTGAAGCCGGGGATGACGATCGCCGATGTCGGTGCCGGAACCGGTTATTTCACATTGAGGATGGCTCGCCGCGTTGCGCCGGGAGGGCGGGTTTACGGCGTTGATATTCAACCGGAGATGCTAACGAAACTCCGCAAGAATGCCGCCAAAGCCAACATTTCAAATATCCAGGGCATTCTAGGGACGGAATCGGACCCTAAACTGCCCGTCGGCGAGCTGGACTTGATCCTGATGGTGGACGTCTATCACGAATTCTCGCAGCCGCAGAAGATGTTGGCTGGCATGCGGGCCGCGTTGAAAGCGAACGGCCGCCTGGTTCTCATCGAATACCGGAAAGAAGATCCCGCCGTCCCCATCCGGCTTGAGCACAAAATGACGATTCAGGAAGCCAAGTCCGAAGTCGAGGCGGAGGGATTTCGTCTGGAGCAGGTTCTCAAAACACTTCCGCGTCAACACATCCTGATATTCAAGAAAAATATCCAATAGACGCTTTTAGATTTGCCCAAGGCTAGCCGAAAAATTGCGCCACAGCCTCGAATTCCGTCTTGAAATCCTCGATCAATCTCTCGGTTTCCCCAAAACCCAAACCCGCGAATGCGGCCCCAGGCTCCTCCTCAAAGGCCGATTCCGGAAAGATCGAGACTCCGATCGCGTTCACGTAGCGGTTCGCTGCCTCAACGATCTGAGATAGGGTCACCACTCCCGGTGCCCGAGCAGGATCCAATGCGGAATCGTGGTGATATCGAACGGCGGCCTGGATTGGCGCGGGAAGATTCCAGAACTGCATAGCCGCCGCAGAAAGCTCCGGATGCGTCACACCGAGTATTTCCTGCTCGCACTCCATCAGCGGCATCCCTGATTCTCGAAGTTTGAGGATTTTCTCGTGCTGATCGCCGAGCGCGATTGCGATCAGCAGACGGCCCACATCGTGCAGCAAACCGGCGACAAAGGCCCCTTCCGGATATTCCACCTGGATTCGCTGCGCAAGAAGGTCCGCCAAAATCGCCGTCGCCGCGGCGTGCTTGTTGAATCGCCCCATCGAGAAGAGCAGCGGCGTACGGACTTCGTTCCACATCCGCGTGATGGACATGCCGAGTACGGCGTTTCGTAGCTTGTTGATGCCCAGGAGCGAAACGGCATGGCGTACGGAGTTGATCGTACCCCGGCGTCCATACAGAGCCGAGTTCACCAGGTGCAGTACGTTCCCGGAGACGACCGTGTCCTTCTCGATCAGGTCACCAACCTTGCTGAATGGAACATCTTCCTGCGCGAGGGTCGCCAGCAAGCGATTCAGTGTCGGGGAGAACGGCGGTAGATCGTTCAGGCACTTGAGAGCTATGTCCCTGCAATTGACCGGCTTGTCCGTCGTCAAGGATGCCACGCTGCTCTTATCGGACCCCAATTCGCCAATATGAGTCTCTGTGATCGAAACTCCCGTCCTGAATGACGCCTGTACTATGGTGTAAGCAATGGCCGATTCCTCTCTCGGTGTGGGGCCTGAATTCGATCCGATTCACGAGCTGCAACCCGCGCCGCCGTCAGTGCCGGAATGCTACGCGATCGAAGTTCGCGGTCTGCGGAAACTATACGGGAATAAACCCGCCGTGGACGGACTGGACCTCGCGGTACCGCGCGGATCGTTCTTCGGCTTCCTGGGACCGAATGGCGCCGGTAAGACAACCACAATCAAGATGCTGATGGGCCTCGCCGTGCCGACCAGCGGCACCATCCAGATGCTGGGGCTTCCCATCCCGGAGCGGGCGCTCGACATCAAGCAACAGATCGGACTGGTGCCCGATGAGTCTCTACTGTTCGATCACCTCACTGGAGGCGAGTTCCTGGAGTTCGTCGGCCGCCTCTACAGCCTGCCTCGTGCTACGGCCCGGGAGCGGACACGCGAGTTGCTAGCTCTGTTCGAACTCGACACCAACGTCAAGAAGCTCATCGGCGAGTATTCGAAAGGAATGCGCAAACGGGTCGCCATGGCCGCGGCACTCATTCATCGCCCACAGCTCTTCCTGATGGACGAGCCTTTCGAAGGTGTCGACGCCGTCGGCGCCAGGCTCATGAAAGATCTGTTGATCGATCAGGTCCGCCACGGGGCCACCATCTTTCTGACCTCCCATGTCTTGGAAGTCGTCGAACGGCTCTGCCATCGGGTCGCCATCATTCATGAGGGACGCCTTGTTGCCAATGGAACGCTCGACGAACTCCGTAGCGGGACCGAGAATCTCGAGGACCTTTTCGTGCGCCTCGTTGGCGCGGACCGCGTAACCCGCGACGCGCTCGACTGGCTGTAGCACTTCGCGGCGATGCTGAAAATCTGATGATGCTCGGCCCCCACGCACGCACGATTCTCTGGGCGCAGTGGCGTACTCTACGCAACTTCTATCCTAAATTCCGCGGCGGCTCCTGGTTTGGCGTGGCGACACAGTTGCTCTGGTACGCTCTGTTTACGTTCGCGGCTTGGGGCGTTTATCTGCTCCTCAGCACCAGCAAAGAGGGCGTAGCCCAATACCTGTCGCCCGGGCTTCTACTCGTCTTCCTTTACTGGCAGCTTGTGCCGATCCTGCTGATTGCCACTGGAGCGTCGCTCGATCTCCGCAAGCTCGTCGCCTATCCGATTCCTCCGGGCGATCTGTTTTCCATTGAAGTCCTCCTGCGGGTTACCTCCGCGCTTGAAATGTTTATCGTCCTGATCGGTGCCGCCCTCGGACTGCTCGCCAACCCGCATGTCAGGATTTGGGCCCCGCTCGTTCTCATCCCGTTCCTTTTCTTCAATCTGTACGTCGCAACCGGTATGCGCGATCTCATAGCCCGGCTGATGGCGCGCCGCCGGATTCGCGAAGTGATGATCTTCCTGTTTGTAATGGCCGCGGCCGCCCCGCAACTGCTTGTGCTTCGTCAGCGAGGCACGGGGGCACAGTTGCGCGGACCGATTCGCAACTTTCTGGACCAAGCCAACCAACCCATCTGGCCTTGGGGCGCGGCAGCCAATCTCGCCGACGGTACAGCGGTTCCTGTCTCTCTGGCCGCGCTTTCTTTCTGGATTGTCGCCGCCTACGCGTTCGCGCGCTGGCAATTTGCCCGCAGCTTGAACTTCGATGAACAGGCCGCGGCGGCTACGATCGAATCCGCTTCGGCCGCCGCACGTGGATCTGCATCGCTCCGCGAGCGTCTCTATCGCATCCCGTCGAGTCTGTTCAAGGACCCGCTCGCCGCCCTTGTCGAAAAGGAACTTCGGTTCCTTACCCGAGCCCCCAGATTCCGCATGGTGTTCTTCATGGGGTTCACGTTCGGGATGGTCATCTGGCTGCCCATCCTCTTGCGGGGCGGCATCGGAGGGGAGAGTCCGACTGCCATCAGCTCCAATTTCCTGACCGTTATTACGCTCTATTCGATGCTGCTGCTCGGCGAAGTCTGCTATTGGAACTCGTTCGGCTTCGATCGCAGCGCCGCTCAAGCCTACTTCGTCTTTCCGGTTCCCATTCGCACCGTCCTGATCGCGAAGAACATCGCCGGCCTTTTCTTTACGTTCCTCGAAATGACGCTGATTACACTCGTCTGCATCCTCCTGCGGATGCCCGTTACGCCCCAAAGGTTTTTGGAGGCGACAGCCGTTGCGATCGTTCTTAGTTTCTTCCTGCTGGCGTTTGGGAATCTAACGTCGACGCACCATCCGCGTCCCGTTAATCCGGGTCAATCGATGCGGTCGACGATGGGGGGTAGTACGCAGATGGTGACCCTGCTCATCTACCCGGCATCGTTTCTACCTGTGGGCCTTGCTTACGCGGCCCGCTATGCATTCGATTCGGAACTGGCGTTTTACGGAATGCTGGTTCTGGCGGCGGGTTTAGGGGTCGTCGTGTACCGGATCGCTCTTGAATCCGCTGTCAACCGGGCGACGGCGAAGCGCGAGCAAATGATCGATTCGCTTGCCAAGAACGACGGGCCGATGGGTGGGCTCGGCCCGGGGTAGGCACAGGCAAGGCGGACGCGAAGAAGGCCTACTTGGCCAGCCCTTCCACTTTCAAGTCGGCCAGAAGATCGCCGGACGCATTTTTCGGGTAGCCGAATATCCAGAACGCGGCTTTCCTGTCGCCGTCGGTTTCCCACACGCGCCGGTCGAGATGCGCCAGCATCTTCTTAAGCCGTGCATCCTCTTCGGCGACCTCCGTATCGAGCTTCAACAACGCCAATATGCTGCGAATGTCCAGGTCGTTTCGGTAGTCTTCGAGTCCGGTCCTATAGCCCGACTCCACTTCATCGACGAAGCGGCGCCATCGGTTCAGCAATCCCTTCTTGCCACCTTTGATGACGTGAGCTGGGTAGCCGTTGTCTTCGAGAAATTGCTTGATTTCGCGTTCGGTCATTCGTGGCGTTAGTGACTCTTGTTGATCTGACGTCGGAAATAGCGCTCGCCGTCGTTGGGGATGAAGAACGTTCGAATCGTGCGATCGCGATTGTACGCCCCGAAGTAACCCTTCCGCTTGTCGAAGCGCGTAAAGGTCCTTCCGTCGCGGCCCGGGGCCTCGAGAATCGGACCGCCAACAGGCGCGTCGCGAAGCGCCTGCGCGAGGCGCAAATACTCCTGCGCGGAAATGCGTCCAAACTCCGAACCGTGCTTGCTGAAGTGCTCGTTGAACTGCGTCCGGCTGCGAAATCCCGGGCCTGCCGCGAACAGAAGCGAAGCCAGCAAGGCGAGTCCGGCAAACATTCGGGCCCATCCGCGAATCTGCGAAGACGCGACTCTGCTGGTCGCCTCAATTGCGCGATGACTGAATCTCAGTTCAAGCCTGCGGGCCAGCATCTTCCCTATGGTATCGGTTGGGGTGGAGCCGTGGGAAAGCGATCTTTATTGGCATCCAGCCATTTCGACAGTTGGGCCGAATTGGTCAATTGGTTCTGGAAGATCGCAAGGACAATGTCATGAAGAAGCACGTTGTTGAACGTCGGCCCATACTTCAACGGCTCCGCGTGGCCGGCGAATCGAATAATGACCGGAACCGTCAGCGACTTCGACCCGCCAAGCGCCTCGATCATTTCCTTCGCGTCTCCGGACGAGCCGCTCCAGATTTCCGGACGATAGCCATGATCCGCGGTCACGATGATCGTCGTGTTCTCCCAGATACCGGCCTTTTCCATCGCTACTCGAAGCTCGCCCAGCGTCCGGTCGACCAGCGCCAGATTGTCGAGGTAGGTGTTAGCCAGCGTCGACTCAAAGCTCTTTGTACGGCGATCATAAATCGCCGGCGGATGCGGCAGCGGCCAGTGGACATAATACAGGCCCGAAGTGAATCGCGGAATCGTCTCGATCGTGTGCTGACGGATAGCTAGATATTGCTCTCTTTGCCGCTTCTGCGCATAAATCTGCGGCAAAATGTCGGAAGGACGCGAATCTCTAATATGAAGGCGAAACAGGAGGTTCTCGAACCGCTGCCGCATGAGGTACTTCATAGACCCTGCGATGCCGAGACTGGCTGCGTAAGACTCTTGCGTAGCTCGCGAGTCGACGCCCAACTCATTCAAACAATCGACTAGATCCGTGCCAAACAAACGGCAATACGGGTGATACCAACCGGTCACGCGGGCATTGAGTCCGAGTTTCCGTGTGTCGTAGAACAAGCTCGGCATCGACGTCCAACTGATCGGCTCTCCTCCGCCTCGAGGTGTCAGCAGATTGAGATCCGGTCCGCTCGGACTCGACTCCTGAAATAGTCTCCCCGTGAGCAAACCGGGCACCGAGTAAGTCGTATACCGGGCAGGCGAGTATCCCTGCGCCGCTGAGAAGGATGCGTTACGCAGGCGGTCTAGCTCCGGCAGTTGGAGGGACGGATGCCTCGCATCGAACGTCATCCGCATGTCCAGCGAGTCGAAGAGCAGCCATAGGACACGCGGACCCGCCTTTCCTGCCGACGCCGCGGACGGTTGGTTGTAAAACTCAGCATCGGCAGGCGTTGCGATCCAGGCCGAAACAAAATGGACCGCCAGTGCCAGGAACAGGAAGTTAAAAAAAAGGAGAACGCGTGTCACTGCAGTCACTGCGACCCGCCGGTTTGAGAAGGCTCGCAGAAGCAGTCCACCGACCAAAGCGACTTCCGCTACGAGCGCGCCGACCCTTCTGGCTTCGTCTGCCCACGTCAAATTGGGCCATCCCGCCCGGGTGACTTCGAGAGCCAGCGCCACAGCGGCCAGAAAAATACAATCCCAGAGCTTCTCCCACTGCGGAAGCCACCCCGCTATCCATGAGAGGACAGCAAAGACTGCCGTCAGCAGCAAAGCGTCCAGAACCGTGGCTTTGAGAATTGTAAGGTCGGGTGGGCGATCCCGGAAGTAATTCGCGAACGGTGCTTGCAGATCCTGGATCCGGTACCAGGCGGAAATGAAGAAAAGATTCGCCAGGGACAGGCAGACGAGAATCGTCCTCAGGATCCGAAATCTTTCTTCCGCAGGAGATAGAGCCATCTATGAAGACCGTCGATGCGGGCAGACCGGACTACGTCGAAGCGCCTCCGCGCTTCTTCTTCAAAGCGCTCCACCGTAAGATGCCGGTACAACGCACTTCGGCCTCGAACGATTCTTTGAAACATCGGATCATCCGGCGAGACAAACTCTAATAGAACATATTTCGAAGACAGATCCGCGAGCTGACTCAAGGCGTCGGGAAGGGGCACGCGCTCCGTAACTAGCATATGGTGCAGCACGGCGAGACCCATCACGAGGTCGAATCGCCCGTGAGCTCGGTCCAGAAAAGAAGCGCCTTCCCGGTTCCGCCAGCCGGTGGCGGGCGTGGGCCGGCTCAGATCTACTACCAGTGGTAGGATGTCGAGCTTCGAGTCTGACGCCATTTTCCAAGTGCGCCCGACTACCGCCGGGTCCGAATCGATCGCAACGACAGAAGCGTGCGCCTTGGCCGCAATCGCGCTGAAGTGTCCTTCGTTGCATCCCACGTCGAGGACCCAACGTGGTTGGAATTCGGACATCGCGTCCCGCACAAAGGCTTCTTTGAAGCGAAACTGATCTTCGTCGTAGAGCGCCGTTGTCGACAGATAGTTGCTCCAACGAGAGTCGCCGGATGGCTTCGGCGCGGCTCGTTTGAGCGTTCGCTTCAATCCCTGGAGGAGTGCTCGAAGTACGAACTCTGCTCGCTCCGGATCCATCCGCTTGGCTTCGTAGCCTGCCGGTTCAACGTCCTTCTTCGACAGCCAATTCGGCAGCGTCACCGTGCCTAAGAATGGCGGCCGCAGACGCTGGAACCAACTGCACCACCTGTACACGGCCTCTGGTTCGAGACCATCGCGATTCGCAAGCAGCGTCGCGCCGGGGGGCAGGCCAAAGTGCTGATGGACGAGGAGCGGCAATACGAAAGACCGGACGAACTGCGCGTAAGGAAGCCAGGTCGGATCGCCTGGGACGCGCGGTTCAAAGGACAGTGCATCGACGAAGACCGCGTTGGGACCTCGAAATAAGATGTTGTATGGCGTGGCGTCTTTCAGGCAATATCCATCATCGAGCGCCTCCACAGCACAGGAGAGGGTAAGCGACGCCGCCGCCTCGATCATTTCGACCGGCCACTCATACGGATAGCTAACGAACGGGATTCGCTCATGCTCAATCACCTGCTCGCCGTCCCCGGCAAGCTCCGGTTCGCTGACTCGCCAACTGCGCACCAATCGCCCTTCGGCGACCCAGGCCTCTGCCCTCGGCGTGAAGAGGAAACGGGCGCAGGGATCGCCAGACTCAGTCACCACGCGCAGAATCCTGCCCTCGTGTTCGACAAGGCGGCCGGCCGGATCGCGAAATGTGGTCGCACTAACCCTGGACGGCGACTGTGGGGCAATCGTTGTAGACACTCAGGACCTTAGAAGGGCTACTTGCGTCGCTTCCAGAAACGGTCGAGGATCCGGCGAATGTAAAACGTACCGGCAAGCACCGCGGCGTAAGCCGCCTGGTAGATAAATGTTCCCGTCCCTGGGTCGGTATAGGCCGAGGCCTGGACCGGCGTTGTAAGTGCAACCAGAACTACGATGGGAATCAATTTCAATAACGGGTGCTTCATGGCGTTTCAGCCATCCTTTCGCGACCTCCAATGATCGTCCTAGACCACGGCTGTCTTGGTATGAGGATGTATCGGTCGGATTTAACCTCAAGTTTATGGTCTGAGCCGTGGATACCGCGCTATCTCACCATGCTTCAAGTCCGCTAAGGTCCGTTATTTCAATAATCTAGGCAGTCTCCCCGAAGGACCTCCTGGTTGCCCGGTCTGGTCGTTAGGTAGTTTGCCTGAGGGACCTGTCTAAGGCCCAGGCCTAATGCTCCCTCCGCAAAGGCCGATAGACATCCAGGACTGTGCTCTTGGACGAATCGCGAAATGCCGTTGCGCTGACGAATCCCACTCGGTGGGAGTACGTCCTTGAGGAAGCGCTCGACACTCCCGTCATCCTGATTCTGGACGAAGTCGACGTCAATCGCCGCCTGCTTCGGGCCATGTTGAAGAGCTCGCCCTACAAAATCCTCGAAGCCCGGCGTCCCTCGGAAGCCATTGCATTACTTGAGGAGAACAAGGTCAATCTTGTTGTTGTCGACCTCATCCTCCCCGAAGTCAGCGGTCCTGATTTCTGCCGTTACCTCAAGGCCGACCGCCGCACGCAGTTGATTCCCATCATGATGATGACCAGCGTCCAGGGCGTCGAGAATGAGATCGCCGGCATCGCTTCGGGCGCCGACGAGTTTCTCCTCAAACCCCTTCAGCCCGCGGTCGTACGTACTCGTATTCGGGCCCTACTCCGTCACAAGGCGCTGATCGATGAGTTGGAAGAAGCAGAGTCGATCTTATTTGCTCTCGCGCAGTCCGTTGAGCACCGCGACAAGTACACCGGTCTTC
>JBDTTK010000020.1:0-15821 GCA_039930685.1 Bryobacteraceae bacterium
CGCCTATGGACTTGTTCGTTTCGTGAAGTGGGCCTGGGCCGGTTAGCAACTCGCCGATCCATGGATTCCACATTCCAAAAGGCTTTCTGCTCAAGACGGCGCTCAAGGTCCATCCACACGGGGTTACCGGCTCTACCGGTAGGACCTTGAACGTTTGCAAAGTCGCGTCACGACGACGTTCGGTTTCTCGGGAGTTCAATCGGCAGCGGATCATGGCCCGAAGAGCGCAGGGGCCGGGTGAAAGCTTGCAGGCGCCTTCGCTGACGTTAGTTCCTTACGAATCTCGCGGACGAAGGTACCAGTCGAGCGCCTCGATATCACTCAAGCGCGCCGGTTCGACTGGCGCTTCGGGATGCGTGCGGCGGAACGTCGTGAGCAACTGCGATTCGAATTCCTTCACCAAGCCCGGATACTCGCTTGAGATGTCGTGAAACTCGCCGGGATCCTTCCGCAGATCGAACAACTTTGTGTATCGCCCCGGCGTGGGGTCCGAGGTCACGTAGCCATCCCGGCGGGCACGTTTTCCGGTGCAGTAGATGAACTTGTACTGGTGAGAGCGAATATAGGCCTCTTCATTCTCCAGATACTCGCTAAAGATGTGATCCTTGGGCGACGGATCCGAACCTGTCTCAAGATACGTGCGCAGGCTGCGCCCGTGAGCCACCGGCAGCGGATCCACGCCGAGCACATCGAGGATCGTGGCGGGAACATCTACATGCTCGGTCAGGTCACGGATGACCCGCGGCGCGAACCGCCCGGGATACCGCATCATCAGCGGGACGAGAAGTGCAGGATCATAGCCGCAATGTTTTTCGAATCGGCCGTGCTGGCCGAGGCAATAGCCATGGTCGGCGGTATAGACGACGTAGGTATTCTCGTCGAGGCCCAGAGCGTGGAGTTTGTCGAGGACAACTCCGATATTCCGATCCATGAATTCGACGGAGGTGTAGTAGGCGGCATTGATGCCCTGCGTGTCGCGGTGGCCGAGATCGCGAAATAGGAGGGGGATCTGCCCTTGATCCTCGGGGCCGATGCGAGGAACCGGGAACTCGCGCGGATCGCGCCGGTTCCGATCCTCCACTGGAAAATCGAACGGCGAATGGGGCTCCATGAAGCTGACCCACAAAGCAAACGGGCGATCGCGTTTTTGAGCCAAGTGCTCGCAGGCCTGGTTCGCGATCCAGGTACCCTTCATACCTTCGTAGTACCGAGGGAAGGGGAGCTTCCCGGCATTTAGCCAGATTCGCGCAGGATCTTTCAGTGGCCGCCACGTCGGTTTCGTGGCAATATTGGCCGGCGGCCAGCGGAGCCCGGCCGTCTGCTTCCAGCGTTCGTCGACGGCGTCCTCGGTTACGGGAATATCGAAACCGTGCTGGCCTGGAAACGGCGGCTTTTGAAAATGCATCTTTCCGAAGACCGCGGTCTCATAGCCCGCACGGCGCAGTTGACGCGCGGTGGTCGGCTTGTCGTCCGCGAGCGGCGTCATCAGGCGGGTGACGCCGGCCGCGTGCGGTAGTTGTCCCGTGAAGAACGACTGCCTCGACGGAGTGCACACGGGCGAGTTGCAAAAGTGGCTGGCGAAGCGAACGCTCTCTCCGGCGAGCCGATCGAGATGCGGCGTGCGGGCGAATTTGTTGCCCTCCGCGCCGAGGACGTAGCCGGCATGATCATCCGCGATGAGGAAGAGGAAATTGGGGGCGGACTTGGGCGGGGCGGCGAGCGCGCTCGAACCTGCGTAGCCCAGAAATCCCCTACGGGTCAGCACACCTCAATGTACCGCCGATCAGAAGCACCAGGGTCACCCGTGTTCAGCAATTACCCCGAAAGGGTGAGGATCGCCTGTAATAAGAAGTGCTAGGATCGGTCCTAAGCGCGAGCTCGATCTCTCCGGTTTCACGCCGTTGAGGAGATATTGCATGTCCGATCAAGGCCCGATTCGAGTCCTTTCCGTCGACGATCATCCTCTGATTCGGGATGGCATCGCCTTTGCTCTTCAGGATCAGGAGAACATCCTGCTGATCGGCGAGGCGACAAACGGGGAGGAAGCCGTCGCCCTGTACGAAACCCATCTCCCGGATGTGACGCTCATGGACCTACAGATGCCCGTTATGAACGGCATCGAAGCGATCTCGGCCATCCGAAGCAAGCATCCGGGTGCAAAGATCATCGTCCTCACAACCTTTAGCGGTGATATTCAGGCAAAGCGCGCCTTTAAGGCTGGAGCTTTCGGCTATCTCCTAAAGGACATGCTTCGGAAGGAGCTGGTGGAGACGATTCGAGCGGTCCATCGGGGGATTCGCCGGGTTCCTCCGGAGATCGCTCGCGAAATCGCGGAACATCTCGGCGCGGAGGAGTTAACCGAACGCGAGATCGAGGTCTTGCGGAGTGTCGCAGCGGGAAGCTCGAACAAGATTGTGGGCGGGCAGCTTGGCATCTCGGAGGAAACCGTGAAGAGCCACATGAAGAATATCCTCGGGAAATTGGAAGCCAACGACCGCACGCACGCTGTCATGATCGCCATGAAGCGCGGCTTTCTCGATGGTTGAGCGCTCCGGCCGCAGGCCGGGCTGATGGTTCTTCTCGTCTGCGTTGCCGGATGCCGCGGGTCGCGAGCTACGAAAATTTCACCACACGGCGTGGACTTCCGAAAACGGGCTTGGACGTACCTTCAATGTGCAAGCGCGAGTCTATTCACTCGGCATCTATACATGATCTGCATCGTCGGCTGCAATTCCTGTGCGTCGCACACAATGTCCAGTTAACTTTGCCGATGCCTCGCAATGAAGGATTGTCATCGGCCTGGCTATGCTCGACCTGGGCGCCAACCTTGCCTCTTCAATTCCTTATTCCCGTCGGCGCCTTACGGGCATCGCACCGGCGCGCTTCGACGTTGGCCAACACGGATGAGACTTGGGGCGGATGTTCGGCATCAGGGCCGTCGGAGCTTGAGCCGCTATGATGGAAGCAGGGATGGTTGCGACCGTGGCGAGTTGCAGTCTACAGCCGGGTGAGCGTTTCGCCAGCCGGGCTCGCCGATTCAACCGGGTATTGACGAATTGGGCAAATGTTTCCTGCCGCCGCAGTGGCGGTCCAGAAGACAGCGCAGGTAAGAACGCTCGGCCAGTTTTGAATTAGACGACACCATAAAGCTGGCGCGAGACTCTGTGTAGTAGCTGGGGCATCTGCGCCTACATACATTCCGAGGAAGGCAGTTATGAATTTCCTTTACGCCGTCGAAAGCGCTCTTCGGGCGCGCTTGGTAGGCCTGGCGAACTGGATGTTCCGCTGCAAGCATCGAAAAACCACTCTTCCGATGACGATGCGCCCTGCGGCTGCGGCAGGTCCAACGGTTCCTGCAGCGGAACCGTTCGTGGTCTGTTTGGATTGCGGGCGGCATCTCCGCTACGACTGGTCCTCGAAAGGCGGGGTAGCGAAGACCGCCTCTCCAAACTCCGCCAATGCCGTCGACCGGCAAAAGCAAGATGCAAACAGGAGGACGCGTTGACCCGCACTTGCGGTGCGCGGAATTCGTTGCAGACGGCGTTCCTGCTGGCGTTGCTCTTTCGTGTTTCCGGTGCCCTTGCTCAGGCACCTCCGGTAGGCCCCCAGCCGCAGGAGGACTTCCGAATTGCGGTGAACGTTGATCTCGTCGTGCTGAATGCCACGGTCAGCGACCGGAAGGGGCACATCGTCTCCGACTTGGGCGAGAAGGATTTTCAGGTCTTCGAAGACGGCGTGCGGCAAAATATCCGGCTGTTCCGGCACGACGATATTCCGGTCACTGTCGGGCTGGTGGTCGATCACAGCGGAAGCATGCGCGCGAAGATACGCAGCGTCATCGCCGCCGCTGGAACCTTTGTCCGGTCCAGCAATCCCGACGATCAGATGTTCGTCGTCAACTTCAACGAGAAAGTGACCTTGCGTCCAAGTGGCCGGGTGCGATTCACAGTTCGCGCCGACGAGCTGGAGTACGCGATCTCCAGCGAGCCTGTGACGGGTAGAACGGCGCTGTATGATGCAATTTTCCAAGCCCGCGAACGATTGCGCGAAGGCAGCCGGGACAAGAAAGTACTCATCGTGATCAGCGACGGCGGAGACAACGCGAGCAATCACCGACTCGAGGAAGTCCTGAAGCTGGCGGTGCAGTCCGGCGCGATCGTGTACACGATCGGAATCTTCGAGGACGACGACCCCGACAAGAATCCGAACGTGCTCCGCCAGATTGCCCAGGCGACTGGTGGCGAAGCGTTCTTCCCGAGGGAATTCGAAGAGGTCGTGCCGATTTGCGAGCGCATTGCCCACGACATCCGCAATCAGTACACGCTTGGATACTTTTCGAGCAGTACAGCAGCCCCCGGGACGGTCCACACCATTCGTGCGGTGGCCCAAAAGCCCGGAGGGCGCGCGCTGGCCGTCCGGACGCGCACCAGCTATATCGCAAGCGACCCGGCGCCAAATAGGGACGAAGCCCGCAAATAGGCTCGTCAGGCCAGCGCAATGCCGGTTGGCAGCCTCAGTAAACACTCAAAGCGTTTCCGCGATCCGATACGGCGCCCTGTAATCGATCGCCGCCAGCGTGCCTGAACGGCGTCCGAGCAATCCATTCAGTATTTTTTCGAGAGACCCAACAAATTAGCTGGAATCATGCTCCCCGATTCAGGAATCCAGCTATGACCAACCTTGGGGCACTTCACGATACGGACTTGATTGAGAGGACACTGGCAGGCCAGAGCGAATGCTTCGCAGTCCTGATGAACCGTCACACCACGGTGGTCCGCAAGCGCGTGAGGGCGATGATCCGGAACTCGAGCGACGAGGACGATCTCGTGCAGGAGACTTTCCTGAAGGCCTGGCGGCATCTCGCGTCGTACCGGTCCGACGCAAGTTTCCGAACCTGGATCACGCGGGTAGCGACGAACGAGGTGCTTCAACACTTCCGTAGGGATCGGAGGCATCCGGCCGGCGCTGACGACGTCGATTTCGCGACGTTTGCCTCAGGCGCCGATTCGCCGCAGGACGCATTGCTGCGGGCAGAAGCGCGCCGGACCATCCGCAAGGCGCTCGAGACTTTGCCGGAGAAGTACCGGCTCGCTCTCGTGCTACACGACCTCCAGGAGTTGTCCACGCAAGAAGCAGCGGAATGGCTGCATTTCGGCATTCCGCGGTTCAAGACGCGACTATTCCGCGCGCGCCAAATGCTCACGACGGCGGTCCGCCGTCATCATGTCGCCTGACCGCCTTGCGTTGGCCGCGTAGCGGACGGGCTCGGCGTGTGCCCGGCGCTCGCGGATACCTCCATCGTGGTAGCCGCCAATGAGTCCGAAGAGGCGAGTAAAAACCATCCGATCACGTGATGTATCTTGCAATGCGATACCGCACAGTGGATTCACGAAGCTTACGAGCTGGCGCCAAGAGAAGGCTTCGTGGAGTTCGAAATGAAAACGACTGAAATCCCAATTGCTGTGAATCGCAGCATCCACGCTACTTCAGGCGATGCAGAGTCAGGTGCAGGCGTTCGAAGCAGTGAACCGGCGGATGAGTTCCTTAGCGCCCCAAGCGAAGCCTCCTTTACCGCATTGTTCCGGGCTTATTCACCGCAACTCGTCGCGTTTTTCCGGCGGCGGGGACACGACCTCGCGCTAGCCGAAGACCTGGCGCAGGAAGTGATGATCACGGTGTTTCACAAGGCCTCCCAGTTACGCGATCGCAGGCTGTTTCGCGCCTGGTTGTTCCAGATCGCACGCCGTGCTGTCTGCCGGCATTTCGCGAAGCGCACCAGAGACGTGCCGACTGTGATTCTTACCGATGGCGGAGACAGCTTCGCCGCCACTTCGGGGTGGGCCCCAGGCGGATCCGCGTTCGAGTTCGGTGAATGGATGAGATTACTCGATCCACCTGAGCGCGATGTAATGACGATGCGGTTCGTCGAGCAATGGGAATACCACGAGATCGCCGCCGCGCAGGAGATCCCGATCGGAACGTTGCAATGGCGGGTCTTTAACGCAAAAAAGAAGCTGGCGTTGCGGCTCAGCGAGCGGCAGCAATTCACGCCACGGGCCGCGTGAGCAGAGACCTGAAGCTAGCGGCGCGCTTTGTCGACCCGCAATTCGTCGATGTTGACGAGTTGCGTTGGATAGTTGCCGGTGTAGCAGGCGTGGCAGTAATTGTTATTGTCGTTGACGGCGTTCTTCAAGCCCTCTAGCGAGAGGTACGCGAGGGAATCTGCCTCTACAAAGCGGCGGATCTCATCCACCGTGTTGTTCGCGGCGATTAGTTCGCCTTCGCTTGGCGTATCGACCCCGTAGAAGCACGGCGCCACGGTCGGCGGGCAGGAGATGCGGAGGTGTACTTCGCGGGCCCCGGCGTTGCGCACCATGCGGACAATCTTCTTACTGGTGGTACCGCGGACGATCGAATCGTCGACCAGAATTACGCGGCGGCCTTCGAGCAAATGCCGGATCGGGTTCAGTTTCAGCTTTACGCCGAAATCGCGGATCGCTTGCGAGGGTTCAATGAAGGTTCTACCGACGTAGTGATTGCGGATGAGCGCGGCGCGAAACGGAATCCCAGACTCGGAGGAGTATCCAAGCGCAGCGGCGTTGCCGGAGTCAGGCACGGGAACGACGACATCGGCGTCGACCGCCGATTCCACGGCGAGCAGGCGGCCCAGGAGTTCACGCGTCTGCTGGACGGCCCGGCCGAAGACAATCGAGTCCGGACGTGAAAAATAGACGTGCTCGAAGACGCACTGCGTCGGCTGATTCGGTGGCGCCCAGAGTTCGCGGGTGACGCCCTCGGGTCCAATGATGACCATCTCTCCGGGGTGAACGTCGTTCATATACGTGGCGTCAATCAGGTCGAACGCGCAAGTTTCCGATGCAAAGACGTAGGCCTTGCGGCCACCGGACAGCTCCATCTGACCGAAGGCAAGAGGCCGGAAGCCATTGGGGTCGCGGGCGACGATGACGCGGTCCTCCGCGAGGAAGACCAGGGAGAAGGCCCCTTCGAGTTGAAGAAGAGCATCGCGCAGCGCTCCGGCGAGCGTGCGCTCCTTGGAGTGCGCGACGAGGTGGAGGATGACCTCAGTGTCGCTGGAGCTTTGGAAGATCGCGCCGTCCTTCTCGAGAGACTTCCGGAGTTCAGAAGCGTTGGTGATGTTACCGTTGTGCGCGACCGCAACGCGGCCTTTATTGCAGGCGACCGCAAAAGGCTGGGCGTTCAGGATGACGGTGTCGCCGGTCGTTGCGTAGCGCGTGTGGCCGATCGCCATGTGGCCGGGCAGCGAACCAATCCGCTCGGGCGTAAAGATATCCGCGACGTGGCCCATCTCCTTATGGATATGGACGCCGCGGCCATCGCTGGTGGCGATTCCGGCGCTTTCCTGTCCGCGATGCTGCAGCGCGTAGAGTCCGAGATAGGCGAGATTTGCGGCTTCGGGGTGGCCATAGACGGCAAAGACGCCGCACTCTTCATGCAGCTTGTCGAACGGAACCTCCTCAAAGTCGGATTCGAGGAAAAGCTCCTCGTCGAGAGGGGCGGCGATTCGGGCTGAAGACCTGTCAGACATGGGCAAGCTCCAACTTTCCTGCTAGTGATTCTTCGGACGTGTCGCGCAGCTTGGTGACATCCACCGATATGAGAGTCGCCGAACGATTCCGGATCGCCAAGCGGTCTTTGGCCGTAACGCCGATCCGCAATGCCTCGACCTGATGCTTCACGGCGATCGCCGCAATCCGATCCGCAGCGGCGGTGCTAATGAGGATCCGCGACGGACCCTCGTGGAACAGCACTAACTCAGGGGCGTCGGGCGAATTCACGTCAATCTCCGCGCCGATTCCCGCAGCGCCGCACTCCGCCAGCGCCACGCCGAGCCCGCCATCGCTGAGATCGTGAGCGGAATCCGCCAGGCCTTCGGCTGCAATTTCACGCATGGCGGAATGGACGCGCTTTTCGTAGTCCATATCCAGCGCCGGCGGAAGTCCCCAAAGATCATTCAAGACGACCTTCGCGAACTGCGTTCCGCCCAACCGCTGGTGGTCCGACGAACCCAGCCCTCCGAGAAGAACGACGTCGCGGCCTTCCTGGACAAACGCGAGCGGCGGTGGTGCGGTGGTCTTCATCAGTCCGACGATTCCCATAACCGGCGTGGGCCAGATGGCTTCGCCCAAGGTCTCGTTATATAAGGAGACGTTTCCGCCCGTGATGGGCGTTTCAAAGTGAATGCAGACTTCCGAAATGCCTTCGATGGCTTCTACCAGTTGCGCCATGATTTCGGGGCGTTCCGGGTTGCCAAAGTTGAGGTTGTTGGTGGCGGCGACCGGAAGCGCGCCCACGACCGAGAGATTCCGGCAGCATTCGGCTACGATCAGCTTCACGCCTTCTCGGGGCGACAGGTAGCAGTACCGCGCATTTCCGTCGACGGCCATCGCGATCGCCGTGTCCGTCTCCTTGATCCGGACGATGGCCGCGTCGTGGCCCGGACCGGCGATCGTGTTGGTGCGGACCTGGTAGTCGTACTGCTCCCAGATCCAGCGTTTGCTACAAAGGTCGCCGGACCCAATTAGCGCAAGCAGATCGGCGGTCGAATCGCGGTTGGCCAGCTGGGCCGCGGCGCCGGCCGGCATATCCATGGGCGCGGTCCGGAATGGAGCGACGCCGTGCGGTCGATCGTAGATTGGCGCCTCGTCGGCGAGGTCGCGGTTCTTAATCTCGGCTACCACTGTGCCGTGGTCGCGGACGCGCAGCATGCCATCGTCGGTCACGGTGCCGATGGTGGCGGCGTCGAGGCCCCATTTCTTGAAGACGTCAAAGACTTCCTGCTCGCGACCCTTTTCCGCAACCAGCAGCATACGCTCCTGGGATTCGGAGAGCATGATTTCGTACGGCGTCATGCCTTCGGCGCGCTGCGGAACGTATTTCAGGTCGAAGTCGATGCCGGTGCCCGCGCGGCTGCCCATCTCGCAGGTCGAACAGGTTAGTCCCGCGGCGCCCATATCCTGGATGCCGACAATCGCCCCTGTCTTCATGGCTTCGAGGCACGCCTCGAGCAGAAGCTTTTCCATGAACGGATCGCCGACCTGAACATTGGGGCGATTCCGCATGGCCTCTTCCGTGAATTCGGCCGAGGCCATCGAGGCGCCGTGAATTCCGTCGCGGCCCGTCTTGGCGCCGACGTAAATCACGGGATTGCCGATTCCCGTGGCGCGGCCGAAGAAGATCTCGTCGTGCCGGAATACGCCGAGCGCGAACACGTTCACCAGCGGATTGCCGTTGTAACAGGCTTCAAAGACGCACTCTCCGCCGACGGTGGGAACGCCAAAGCAATTGCCATAATGCGAAATGCCGGAGACGACGCCTTCGAGGATGCGCTTGTTGCGGTCGCCATGCTGCGCGTCGTCGAGCGGGCCGAAGCGGATGGCGTCCATGACGGCGATCGGCCGTGCGCCCATCGTAAAGATGTCGCGGAGGATTCCACCGACACCGGTCGCGGCGCCCTGGAACGGCTCAATGAAACTCGGGTGATTGTGGGATTCGATCTTAAATGCGATGGCCCACTTCCGGCCATCTTTGCCTTCGCCGATATCGATGATGCCGGCGTTTTCGCCCGGTCCGACAAGAACGCGCGGACTCTTCGTAGGCAGCTTTTTCAGATGGAGGCGGGAACTCTTGTAGGAGCAATGCTCGCTCCACATGACGGTGAAAATGCCGGTTTCGGTTTCGGTGGGCTCGCGCCCCAGCAGGCTCCGGACTTTCTCCTGCTCGAAGGGAGTGAGTTGGCTCATTTCGTCGAGAACTTCTTACGCGTGCATCGCGGCGCAGACCGCCGCGACTGATTGCAAGATTACCAGTCCGTCGCTTGAACCCATCAGAGGTTCGACGGCGCGCTCAGGATGGGGCATCATGCCAAGAACATTCCGGCCCTCGTTGAGGACTCCGGCGATGTCGCGAAGCGACCCATTGGGATTATCGGTGTAGCGGAACAGCACCCGATCCTCGCCTTCGAGCCGATCGAGCGTCGCGTCATCCGCGAAGTAGCATCCATCGCCGTGGGCGACCGGCATCCGCAAGAATTGGCCTTTTGCAGCATTCTGCGTAAACGGCGAATCGGTCGACTGGACCCCGAGGGTGACGTCACGGCACACGAACTTCAGCCCCCGGTTGCGCAGCAACGCGCCTGGGAGCAAACCGCTTTCACACAGAATCTGGAATCCGTTGCAGACGCCCATAACCAGCCCGCCATCCGCGGCGAACTTCTTAATGGCGGTCATTACGGGAGAGAAACGGGCAATGGCGCCGCAGCGCAAATAGTCGCCGTAGGAAAATCCGCCAGGCACGATCACCGCATCGGCATTGCCGAGCGAGGACGAATCATGCCATATAAAATCAGTGGGTTGGCCGAGCACCTTCGACATGGCGTACCAAGCGTCATGATCGCAATTGCTGCCGGGAAAAACGACGACACCGAATCGCATCGGGGAGACTCCAGTTTAGCAGAGTCGGCTTTGTACCGACTCAAAGAATGATGAAAAAAGTTGGAACCGGTTCGCTCAGCGGGCAGAGCTTTATTGGGCGGAGACCGCCGACGGGGCTACCCGCGTAGGCGGACCATTGCCCTGGCCGATCAACGATACTCAAATATGCAAAAGAGGAGCTCGAAGTGAAGTTAAGAAGCAGCGGCTGGAGCAACGGCTTTCTTGCGCGTCGCACGGCGCTTCTCAACCGGCGGCTGCCGATCGCTCTTCTTCAGGTTCGGTAGAACGATGCCAAGAACGAACTTCTTTTCGCCATGCTCATCGAACTTGATCACGATGTGTTCTTCTGTGCAGGAGAGCACGGAGCCCAAACCGAACTTGGGGTGCTCCACTTGCGCGCCCTGCGCAAACGGGGGTTTATATGCCATGTGGCGTAGAGGCCTCTTAATTCATTGTAACAATGCGGGTTAGGAATGTCGAGCGACGAAACGTTATGCCTTTCAATTGCGTCCGACGTGCAGTGGTCCGAATAATGCGAATCTTACTACCCTTTCTTATCAGCTTTAGCTTGTTCGGTCAGGCCTTCGACCCTGCACAGCACGCCCATCGAGGCGACCAGTTCATCGTGATGCTGAGCGAGCCCTCGGCCGGCGCCAATGCCGATTTCCGGGGCGGATCTCGAGCCGGACTACAGTCCGCCGGGGCGACGGCCCAGCGCGCTGCGGTCAGCAGACAACAGGCGACGTTCCTCAAAGCGCTAGCCGCAAAAGGTGCCCGCGTGGCCGGTACGACTCAGGACCTGGTTAACGCCGTGTTTATCGATGCCGCGAGCGCGACGGAAGCGGATCTGCGAGCCCAGCCCGGCGTGGTCGGCGTCTTTCGCGTCGGTCCCATTCACCGGGCCCTGAACAAAGCGCTGGATCTCGTCAACGCGAGTTCGGCCTGGGCCACGCTCGGCGGGTCCCAGAATGCCGGCACCGGCATGAAGATCGGCATTATTGATACCGGAATCGAGAATACTCACCCGGCCTTCAGCGAGCAGCTGCCGACCGTCGCCGGATACCCGAAGGGGCCGACCGCCGATCTCCCCTACACAAACCGAAAGATTATTGCCGCCCGGAGCTACGTGGGCCTGGTCGCGGCCGATATTGGTACGCCGGAGGTATCCCGCCCCGATGATTTGACGCCGCGTGATCGCGTCGGCCACGGGACCGCCATCGCGATGATTGCCGCCGGAAAGCAGATCACCGGTCCCGCCGGGACGATTATGGGGATCGCGCCGAAAGCCTACCTCGGGAATTACAAGATCTTCGGATCGCCGGGCGTGAATGACTTCACAACCGCCAGTGTGGTGACGAAGGCCATCGATGACGCGTTCGCCGATGGCATGGACGTGGTTACGCTCTCGCTCGCCTTCCCCGCTGAGTGGCGGACAACCGACAGCGGGGGGACCTGCCAAAACGCAGGAGGTGTCGCCTGCGACCCGTGGAGCGCCATTATCCGAACCGCCGCACTCGGCGGAATGACCGTAGTCGTGCCCGCCGGCAATGCCGGCGACAGCGGACTTCTCGCGCCCGCGCTGAACACGATCAGCACTCCGGGAACGAACCCTGGGGCGATTACCGTGGGCGCCACCACCAATAGCCACGAACTGTTTGCCTCGGTATTTCCGCAGGGCGCGAGCATTCCCGCCGAACTGAAGGCAATCAATGCTCGCTTCGGCGATGGACCTCCGCTAGCGGCTGCCGTGACCGCTCCTTTGAAGGCCGCCCTGCAAGGAACGGATGGAACGGCTTGCACCGCGTTGCCGGGCAACTCACTGACAGGGAGCATCGCCCTGGTCATCCAGGGAAGCTGCGATTTCACCGTGAAAATTGCCAATGCCCAGCAAGCGGGAGCAATCGCGGCGCTGATCTACCGCAGCGCGGGCGGAGAATTCCTGTTCCCGATGACGGGTCTAGCCGGTACCGGAATTCCGGCGGCGCTGATTGGGAATACGGCCGGCAATGGACTCAAGACGCTGCTCGGTTCGAACAGCAATCTAATGGTGAAGCTCGATCCGACGCTCGTCGAGGCAACCGATGTGACGGCCGACCAAATCGCCTATTTCTCGTCGCAGGGACCATCCATTAACGATGGCGAGATCAAGCCGGACCTTGTTGCGCCCGGCACCGGGCTCTACATGGCGGGTCAGACGCTTGACCCGAATGGCGACTTGTATTCGAGTTCCGGCTTCGTAACCGCGCAGGGAACCAGCTTCGCAGTCCCGTTCGTGGCGGGTGTTGTCGCGATGGTCAAGCAGTTGAATCCGACATTCACGCCCAAGCAGTTGAAGTCGGCAGTCGTAAATACGGCGGGAGGGAATCTGTTCGACTTCGATTCCAACGGTACGTTGATTATTGCCAGGATTCGCGGGGCGGGCGCCGGGAAGCTGGATGCGGGTAACGCGGTTAAGGCGACGCTTGCGGCGGATCCGGTATCGGTGTCGCTTGGGTACTTGACGGCTGGGGTGTCGACGCGGTTTGTGACGCTGACCAATACAGGCAAGGCGGCACAGAATCTCACCCTGACAGCGCAGCAGCGGGACCTAGATTCGAACGCGCACGTCGTCGTTAGCCCGTCCAGCGTGCAACTCGCCATTGGACAGTCCGTGCAGATTTCCGTCGGATTGATGGGGACTCTGCCGCTGGTCGGCTCTTACGAGGGCTTCATCGTGGTCGACGGAAGTTCCACGCCATTCCGTATTCCCTACATGTACATCGTGCCGGAAGGCACACCTGCAGATATTTTTACGCTTTCTGGAAACGGCTTCGTTCGGGTTCCGGGGGATAGCGTGTACATGACGCTAAAGTCCGTTGACCAACTCGGCGTGCCAACGCCCAATCAGCGCGTCCAGTTCAATCCTAGCCAGAATATCTCGCTGGCCAGCGACGGCGACAATCTTGGAATCGCATTTGCCTATGGAACCATTGGCTCGCAGATTGGAAAGCAAACGTTTACGGCACAGATAGGGAGCCTGCGGGTATCGTTCGACGGCCAGGTAGTGGCCGTTCCCACGATTCAGGCAAACGGAGTGCAGAACGCCGGCAGCCATGCCGCCGTCGCAGTTGCGCCGGGCTCTTACATCGAGATCAAGGGTACCGGACTCAGCCCATCCACGCGGACCTACACCACCACGAATCTCCCGTATTCGCTGGCCGGGGTCAGCGTCAGCTTCGATATTCCAGCCAGGGGAATCAGCGTGCCGGGGCGGGTCTACTATGTCAGCGATTCGCAGATCAATGTGCAAGTGCCCTGGGAAGTGCAGGGATCCACGTCCGCGCTGATGAAGGTCAGTCTCGGTTACACCGTCCAGAGCGCGCTGGTGACCGTGTCGCTCGCGCCCTATTCTCCGGCCTTCTTCGAGTACACGGATGCCGGGAACGGGAGGCTGACGGTTGCGGCGCGGGACGAGGCCTTCCTGCTGATCTCCGCCGCGAATCCGGTCGCGCGCGGACGCGTAGCCCAGTTGTACGTGAATGGACTGGGTCCGGTGGATCATCAGCCCGCGTCGGGCGAAGTCTCGCCGGCGGATCAGCTGGCGAGGACCAATCTCTTGCCGACGGTGATGATCGGAGGCCAGGCGGCGTCGGTCCAATTCAGTGGGTTCTCCCCCGGAAGCGTAGGTCTTTATCAGGTAAACGTGATTGTGCCGGGAAGCGTCAATGCAGGTGTGCAGGATGTCGTGCTCGCAATCAACGGGCAGACCGCCAAGACGTCGACGATCTCAGTGAAGTAGAACAAACAACGGCCATTAGAGCTGTATGCAGGAAGACGTAGAGGCTGGGGAGAGGGAATCTGCGGCCCAATTGGACGAAGTAAATTTCTCTATGATTCGCAGTCTGCTTCTTTTTCTCTTCGCCGCGTTTGCGGCGGCCGGGCAAGTAGTACCGGGGCGGTACATCGTGGAGTTTGTCGATGAACCAGGAGCGCCCGCGGTAGCATCCACGTCGCGATTCCGGATGCAGGACGCGGCCGTGGCCGGTCGGCTGTCCCGGGTCCGAAGCCGCCAAGCCTTGGCAGAACAACAAATCGCCGGGATGAACGGGCGGGTGCGAAACCGCGTGGAGAACGTCGCCAACGCCTTGGTCGTTGAAATCCCGGACGCCCAGGCGGCTGCTTTGCGTGCGCTGCCGGGAGTGAAGGGCGTGTATCAGGATGAAACCGTTCATCTGCTGCTTGACCACGCCGTGGCGGTTCATCGGGTTCCGGAGGTATGGAACTCCCTTCCTAATGGGCGCGACAGCGCTGGCGCAGGAATCAAGGTCGGAATCATCGACAGCGGCATCTCGATTGAGCACCCCGGCTTTAAGGACGATGGCCTGCCGGCGATCGACGGCTATCCCAAGACGGACACTAACGCGGACAAAGCGTACACCAACGCCAAAATCATCGTGGCGCGTAACTATTCGAGCGAAGAGAACGCGCAGGACCGGAATGGGCACGGATCCGCCGTAGCCATGGCAGCCGCCGGCGCGGCGCACCAAACGCCCATTGGAGAAATCGCCGGCGTGGCTCCGAAGGCGTACCTTGGAATCTACAAGGTAAGTGGCGGCGACGGAGGTTCGACGTTTAGCGCCTTTCTAGCCGCGCTCGACGACGCGCTGGCCGATGGCATGGACGTCGTGAACTACAGCTCCGGGGCCACGGTGACGTCGAGCAGTTCCCTGCAGAGCGTGGTTATCACGGCAGTCGAACGCGCCTTCGCGGCGGGAATGCTCGTCACGATTTCAGCCGGCAACTCCGGGCCGGGCGCATCCACAATTGCCACTCCGGCGATCGCCCCGTCCGCCATCACGGTAGCCGCGTCGGCCAACGAGCGCGTTTTCGGAGCGGGCGTTGTGCTGGGAGAGTTTGCACCTTATGCCTCCGCGGCCGGTAACGGCCCCGCTCCAGCATCGCCCGTTGAGGGTCCGGTAGCCGACACCATCGCGATCGGCACCGATGGACTCGCGTGCACCGGCTTACCGGCAGAGCAGTTGACGGGAAAGATCGCACTCATCCTCCGAGGATCCTGTTCTTTCGCAACCAAAATAGGAAACGCGACTTCCGCCGGCGCGATCGCCGTCGTGATTTATAACAACGTGCCGAATGCCGATCTGGTTCGAATGGATGTCGCGGGCGCGGCGCTGCCGGCGGTGTTTATCAGCGCGGAAGACGGTGCGGACGCCAGTGCGAAGCTGGTTGAGGCTCCGGATCTGACGGCGAAAGTGAACTTCGATCCATTCAATCCGCTTCCTGTGAGTTCGAATCGGATGGCGAGCTTTTCGAGCGCGGGTCCGACCGCGCTCGCGACGTTGAAGCCCGACG
>JBDTTK010000021.1:0-15658 GCA_039930685.1 Bryobacteraceae bacterium
AAGAATCCGATGTGATTGCGTCGTGGGCGCGCTTGCGGAAGACGGGAGGAAAGAAGTCCTCCGACATCCTGGTGGCAATCACGCGCCGTGAAGTCATCGATCGGCTGCAGACTTTGTTTGCCGAGGGCGGCGTCAAGGTGGCGGCGTTTTCCTTCTCCGCTTCGGCCTTGTACTCTTCGATTCGCTTGTTCTCGAATCCGCCTCCGGAAGGATTCCTGTCGGCCATCCGCAAGGAAGACTCGCTATCCGGAGATACTGTAGAGGCGTACGGCGAGAGTCCGGCGCGCGCGATTCTTTCCACTGAATTCGAACACGGCGCCGAACGGGCGCGCGACCAGGCGCTGTCCGAACTCCGGCTGGAGCCGTCGAGCGAGGTCCTTCCGGTCTCGCGCTTCCTTCCGCCTCCAGTCAGCGCAGCCATAGATTTTGATCTTTCCCGCACAGCACTCCCGTATGCGGCGGCGTTAGCCGGGGCCTGCCCCCGGCTGGCGCTGCCGCTCAATCTCCTGCCGGTGGAGCAGCGGTCGCAGACATCGCGGGCTAGATACATACCGTCCATTGCGCTTGCCGCTCTGTTGGTGCTGGCTCTCCTGGCATGGTGGGGCGAGACTGTTTACGCGCGCCGCGATTACGAGAAGAAGCTTCGGGCCGAGATCGCCCGGTTGGAGCCGCAGGCGCGCTTGTTGGCCAAGCTCGAAAAAGATATTGAAGCGACGCGCGCGCGCACGGTCCTTCTCGACAAGATGCGACGGCGCACAAAAGCCGACATCGATGTCCTCGCTGAACTGACGAAGATTCTCGCGCCGCCCGCCTGGGTTGCCTCGATGGACCTCAGCCGCACGTCCGTGGTTCTGGCGGGCGAAGCGGGTCAGAGCGCGACTCTGCTGAAGCTCCTCGACGACTCGCCGTTGTTTCGTGGCGCAGAGTTCCTGATTCCGCCGGCGCGAGGACAGGGCGGAGAAGTTTTCCGCATTCGTGTCCAGCGCGAAGGAGTCGAGCAGTGACGGTTTCGACCCGGGATCGCCGTGCTCTATCGTGGCTGGGCGTGTCGATTCTGGTGACGCTGCTGTTCAATTTTCTGACGCCTTCGGCGGACACGCCGAAGGTCGTCGCGCCCGTCAACAGCACAGAGCCCGCCGAGAAGCAGCTCGATCGGCTGCGGCAGGCAGCATCGCTGGTTCCGGCACGCCAGGAGGCATTGAAGGCGGTCGTCGCGGAAAATCAGTTGCGCGAGAAAGGGCTGCTCGCTGGAGACACCGCCCCCCAGGCGCAGGCTCAGCTTCTCCAGATTCTGCGCCGCGTGGCGCGCGCCGAAGCGCCGCCGATCGAACTGCGCAGCGTGGAAATCGGACAGGCGAGAGCTCTTGGGGACGTCTATGGCGAGGCCTCGGTATCCGTCGCGATCGAATGTAAGATCGAGCAACTCGTCAATCTGATGGCGCAGTTGACGTCGCAGCCGGAAGTGCTCGCAACCAGCGATTTGCGAGTGAATCTGGCCAACGCCGAAGAAAAGACGCTGAGCGTCCGGCTCACCGTGTCGGGAGTGATTCCGAAAAAGCTGGTTCCGGAGAAGAAGGGATTGAATTCGTTTTGAAGGGCCGCCTCTTATTCCTCAATCTCGTGCTGGTGTCGCTGCTCGGTGCCGTCATCTGGCGCATGCAGGTAGTGCGGCAGGACGCGCAACAGCGTGAGCAGATGGTCCTGCTGCAGCAGATCCAATTGCGGAAGACGCTTCCGCCTCCTCCCATTCCGGCCGTGGCCGCGGTGACGCCCATGACCTACATGAACGTCGCGCAGCAAATGCTGTTCGCGAAAGACCGCAACCCGAATGTCATCGTGCCTCCTCCTCCGCCTCCACCCGCCGAGAAGCCGATGCCGGAATTGCCCACGGCAAACGGCGCAATGACGTTTAACGGCGAGACCAGCGTGTTCCTGACCGCCAAGTCGGGAAGTGGACAGAAGGTCTACCGCGCGGGGGATACGGTCGGGCCTTTCAAGCTCATCTCAGTCGATCGCAGCGACATCGTTTTTGAGTGGGAAGGCAAGAAGATCGAGAAGAAGCTCGCGGAGCTGAAGCCGAAAGACAACGCGCCGGCGCAATCCGCCTCCTATGCACCTCCAAGTCCAGCGCCGTCGGCGACTGTCTCCGTGGCCGGTTCCGGGACGACCGACCGCAGCGCCCCCGGCGCCGACACGGGAACCGGATTCCGGGCGTGTCAAGTCGGCGATGCGTCGCCTAACGGAACCGTCGCCGGCGGATTCAAGAAGGTGATCGCGGCGAGCATGATGGGATCCTCCTGCCACTGGGAAGCAGTGAAATAAGAACGTAGTTGGAAAGCAAAAATTATGAAATCTGTAGCATGTTTTTCTTTGTTCGCGGCCATGTTGGCCGCCCCGCTGGCCGCCGAGGACAGGAAGCCGAAGCCCGCGCCGCAGGCCCTGACGATCCCGGCGGATGCCGTCGAAGCCGGAGAATCCACCTGGAAGTACACGGATAAAGACGGCAAGAAGTGGATCTACCGTAAGTCTCCGTTCGGCGTGGTGCGCGTCGAAGACGTCCCGGAGTCCGAAAAGCCGAAGGTTGCTGGCTCTGAAGAGCGGACCAAGTCCTGGAAGGTCACCGATCTGGGTGACAAAGTCTCCTTCGAGAATGCGTCGCCGTTCGGGCCGCAGAAATGGACCAGGAAGAAGTCCGAACTGACGGAAGACGAGAAGTACGCATACGAAAAGAAACGCGGAAGCGCCTCTTCCATGTCCGCCGCTGCGAAGCCGGCCAAAGGGGAGACCAAGAAATAAGATGCCGCGAACGCTTTCTGTTCTGCTGTTGTTCGTTTCATTGGGGGCCGCTCAGGTGCCGGCGCCCCAACAGCAGCCGCCCGCTCAAACGCCGCAGCAGCCAGCCGCGCAGCAGCAGCCGGCCGCCACGGCGGCGCCGCCTCAAGCCGCACCGCCTCAAGCCGCGCCTGCTCCGGCCGCGCCGGTGTCGTTTGGCGGACTCAGCCTACAGAATGCGTCTCTGACGGAAGTTATCGATCTGCTGGCGCGCCAGCTGAAAATAAACTACATCCTTGACCCGCGCGTAGCCAAGGGCGGCGTGATCCTCAACACCTATGGTGAAACGCGGAATCTCGACGCGCGCAATCTCCTTGAAACCGTGCTGCGGATCAACGGCGCCGGCATGGTGCAGGTCGGAGACATTTACCGGATTGTTCCGCTGAACGAGATCGCGCGCCAGCCGCTGCGGCCGGAGATTTCAGTGGGAAAGACGCAAATTCCTGAGGACGATCAGATCATGTTGAATCTGGTCTTTCTGAAATATGCGACCGTCGACGAGTTGGTGAAACTGCTCGCCGAGTTCACCGGAGAAAACTCCAAGATCATTTCTTATCCGCCCGCAAACCTGCTGTTTGTGTTTGACAGCCATCGCAACATGAGGCGGTTGATGGACATGATCGCGCTGTTTGACAGCGACACGTTCACCGGTCAACGCGTGCGCCTTTTTCCCGTGAAGAACGGAAAGCCCAGCGATATCGCGACCGAGCTTGAAAAGATCATCAAAGGCATTTCGTTGTCCGAGAAAACCTCCGCCGTTCGCTTCCTTCCGATTGATCGCATCAACGTCTTGATCGGAGTCGCGCCGAATCCGGGCGCCTTCGACGTCGTCGAGAAGTGGCTTCCGCAACTGGACGTGGAAGTGAAAGCCGCGGCGGGCGGCGTCGAGAACTACGTGTATCGGGTCAAGTACGGCCAGGCGCAGTGCCTGGCAATGGCGATCCAGGCTCTCTATGGAGGAGGCAGTGGATTTGGCGGCGGCGGATATGGTGGGGGCGGCTACGGAGGCTATGGCTCCGGAGGCTACGGCGCCGGAGGCTTCGGCGGTGGCGGATATGGTGGCGGTGGCGGCTTTGGCGGCTATGGAGGAGGAGGCGGCGGTGGCTTCGGCGGTGGCGGTGGCGGAGCGGGCGGCGGGTATGGCGGTACCGGCAGCGGGATCAACCCGCAAACCGGTTGCGGCGGTGGATTTGGCGGCGGCGGATTCGGAGGCGGCTATGGCGGAGGTGGTGGCTATGGCGGCTATGGCGGCGGTGGATTTGGCGGTGGCGGGTATGGCGGTTTCGGCGGCTACCCGGTCGGTATCGGCGGATACGCCCAGCAGGTTCCGCAAGGCGGACTCCCCACAGCCGCGGGCAAGGATCAAACCGGGACGGCACTCGGCGCTCCAGGTGCTCAGGCGATTCCGCAGGGCCCGAGGATTGTGCCCAATCCCTTGGATAACTCCCTTTTGATTCAGGCGACGCCCCAGGAATACCAGTCCATCTACAAGCTGCTCAAGCAGCTCGATGTGCCGCCGAGGCAGATCCTGCTCGAAGCCAAGATCTACCAGGTGCAGCTTTCCGGCGCGCTGGCCAGTGGCGTGACCGCCTACCTCCAGAACCGTACCGGCGGCCAGCACTCAACCTTCGCGCAACTCGCCAACGGCGCTACCCTACTCTCAACTGCGCAAATCGTAAGCCGGAGTAAGGAACTCCTCGCGTATCTCTCCTTGCAGGAAACGTCCAGTATTGCGCGAATCCTGTCCGCGCCCAGCCTGATTGCCACCGACAGCATCCCCGCAACCATTAACGTGGGGACGCAGGTTCCGGTCATCACCGCCCAATCGCCTTCGAGCACCCAATCGGGCGGCAATACGGTGTTTGCGCAGAACGTGTCTAGCCGGAATACCGGGGTGACCCTGAACGTGAACGTTCGGATCAACCCGAGCGGAATCGTAACTCTTTACATAAACCAGGAGATCAGCGATCCGGTAGCGCCCGCCGCGGATGCTGCGGTCCAGTCGCCGTCGTTCTCGCAGCGAGTGGTGCAGACGCAAATCACGATGCAGGATGGTGACACCATAGCGATCGGCGGCATCATCAACGAGAATTTTGGCGAATCCTCGGTCGGAATCCCCGGACTGCACCGCATCCCGATTCTGGGGAGCCTGTTTGGCAGCAAGTCCTACAGCAAGGGGCGGACAGAACTCATCGTTTTCATGACCCCGCGAATCATCTACGACGAAAACGACTTGCTCGAAGCAAGCGACGAACTGAAGGCAAAGATGCGGAAGCTCCGCAAGAGCGTAAAAGAGTAGGTAGTCCAAAACTATACCTGCATCGGCGTGGGCAAGTCCGGCTCTCCCATCCTGCCTCCTCAATAGTACCTTTAGCCCACCCCAGGACCGCATTTTTCGCCGCTGGGCTAGGCCGTCGGACTAGCTGGCGTCGCCGTTGGGTACCCCGAACACGCCGTTCACCGTTCAACATCGACTTTTGACAGTTTAGGCCAGCAGGGAAACCATTCCGTGTGATAGCCTATGGTCCATTGGGGTTTCGCCAACATCAGTGGGAGCCAGGCTTAAGCCTTTTTAAGACCACCCGCTGCTTGCAACTGATACTTTGCGCTTGACTTGGCTATGCGCTGGGTGATATGAATAATGCTGACTGCGTCCAAAGGTGTACCAGCGGCGGCATTCATTGACCGTGAATCCCGCGAGCATTGAAACAAAGAGAAGTCTTAAAATAACGACCTGAACAAATGCAGTACGCGAGCAGAAATCAAGATACCGGGGCAGAGGGGATGGCGAAAGCCATCCGATCCGCTATCGTACCTTGGTTGCCGCAAGGAACCCGATGCATGGGGAACGTACAGATTGAGGATCAGGTTGAATAAGAGAACTTCCATCAATTCAATTTTTCACTTTCACAAGGAGAAGGAAATGGCAGATTTTCGCAAGTGGTTTCTAGCCTCTGCTGCAGTAGCCGTGTTGGCTACTCTCGCAGTTCCGGCTAGCGCCCAAAACATCAACCCGGCATTCCAATGCGTAGCCAACGCCGGCGTCCCGCCGACCGTTCGCGCAGAAGGTTTGACCGAACTGGTTGGTGATCTTACACTGAATTGCTCCGGCGGCACGCCGACCCCCGCGGGTCAGGCTGTTCCGCAGGTCAACGTTGCGATCTTTTTGAATACGAACGCAACCAGCCGCCTGCTGAGCACCAACCAGCCGAGCGGTCAGCAGTTCAATGAAGCGTTGTTGATCATCGATGAGCCGCACTCCGCGACGCTCCCGAACCGCAACATTCTGAATTGCGGACATGATGCGGGCGTCAACGACAACGGTCCTTCGGGTCCCGGTGTCTGCTCCATCATCGCCACCAACAATCCGGCAAACACCTATCAGGGTGTGAGCGGAGTGGCTTGGACCGGCGGCGCGGGCGGCGCAGATGCCGCTTGCAGCGGTTTCGGCTGCGGACGTCCCAACGTGTTCCAGGGCCGTCAGGCTGTCGGTCAGGTAAACTCGGTTGTGTTCCTCGGCGTGCCGCTGGATCCTCCGGGCACCACGACCAACCGCGTGATCCGCATCACCAACGTTCGTGCGAATGCCAACCAGCAGGGTTTGCCCAGCACGCTGACGTCGGTTTCGCAGATCGTCATGAACATCTCGGTTTCGGGCAACACGTCGCTCTCGATCAACAACCCGCAGCAGATTGTTGCTTACATTCTGCCGGGCTTGGTTTCGTCGGTGCGTTCGCCTGTTACCTTCGTGCAGTGCAACGATGCGAACCGCTCTCTCTTCCTCGGTTCGGGCGGGCTCGCGTCGGGTGGCCAGAACGGCCAGCAGTTCTCGCTTCGCTTCCAGGAAGGCTTCGCGTCTTCGTGGAAAGAAAAGAACATTGTTGAGCACATCACGAACGGAACCTTCGCATCCGGACAGTATGCATTCAACGGCGGCGTGAACTATCCTGCCGACTTGAATCAGAACGTCCCGGGCGCCATCTACAACACGGAATCCGGCTTGATGTATCCGCCGAGCATCAGTGATCCTTCGCCCAACAACCCGCCGAACGGATACGGCACGGTGTTCGTCACTTCGACCGCCACGTCGTTCGCCTCGCCGAGCGGAACCGGTATCAGCAATGCTGGTGTCGCGACCCAGGGCACCCGTCTCGTGATCAGCTTCGCGTCGATCCCGAACGGTTCGGACGTGTATGTTCCGAATATCGTCAGCCTCGTCCGTCAGAACGCGACCACGACCGTCTCGGGCGTCATGGTTCTGGTGAACACGGATGCGACGGGTTCGGGCGGATCGCCTGCGGGCGCGGCGGCGGGCGTCACGAAGGTCGGCCAGTTCGCGAATGCCGGCCTCGCCGTCTACGAAGTCCTCTTCGCGGATCCGTTCTCTCTTGAGCAGGCCGATGTGCCGATCGCGGTGGCCTTCGCCTCCAACCCCGGCAACAACCTCCCTGCTCCGCTGGTGCAGTCGACGGCCACCGCTGGCTTCGCTCCGTTCTCGAGCAACGCCTCTTGGGGTCTCGCCAGCTTCAGCCTGCCGCACCCGCGCTTCGTCCCGGGTACCCCGGCTCGCAACACGTTCATCGTCGTGAAGTGCTCCTGCAACATCCTGTTCCCGTTCGTTACGAACCAGCAGGGTTATGACACGGGTATCGCGATTGCGAACACCACGGTCGATCCTTTCGGCACCACGCCGCAGACCGGCACCGTCCTCCTGAACTACTACGGTTCGGGTCCTGGCGGCTCCGCAGCTCCGGCAGCCCAGACCTCGCAGCCCGTTCCCGGCGGCGCACAGTTGCTCTTCACCCTCTCGGGTGGTGGCAACTTCGGCGTCGACAACCGCGCTGCCGGTTTCCAGGGTTACATCATCGCGCAGTCTCAGTTCCAGTTCTGCCACGCATTGGCTTACCTCACCGCTCTTGGCGCCTCCGCCTCGACGGCCAGCCAGTCGGAAGCATATCTTGGAATCGTCCTCGATCAGGCCAGCCTCGAAAGAACTGGTCAGCTCGGCGAGAACAAAGCCCACTAATCTGCACGCTCAACGTGCTTAGTCAAACGGGGGAGCTTCGGCTCCCCCGTTTGTATTTCCGTACCAGTCCTGCAGCCCTACCCTGAACCGCCCGTCTCCCACCCGAATCTCTTTTCCAGGTATACATTTAGTACTGGTTTTGTGATAAACTCGTCCTTGTTCCGCCCCGCGTCCAGTTCTCACTCCGAGAGGTATCAATGAATTTTTGTCGCTCCTTGGCGCTGGCCGTATTGTGTTCGGTCGTTGCCGTAGCGGATCTCCATGCGCAGACCGCTCCCATTTCTCCCGTATTTTCCTTCGGAGGATCGGGTACTCAAATCACAGCCTATCCGGCAACAGGACCCACCTTTGGCGCCGTACAGTCTTTTACGGCTCCGGGACCGCCGATCCAAGTCATTCCAGCGGGGAACCGCTACTTCATTCTTTCGAACACCGGCACCACTGGACTTTCCTCCGTCGACAGCAATTTTGCCAATCAGCGGACGGTGGGTGGCCTGGCGTAGCCGCCCTCGGCGGGCGCGATCAGTCAGGATCAACGTCGCCTCGTCGTCGGTGCTGGAAATGTCTTCGTTCTGGATATTACGGGGACTACGGAATCACTGCTGATTCCCACCGGCGTGGCTGTCAGCGGCACGATCGTCGATGTCGTCGCGAGCCAGAACAACACACGGGCGTTTGTATTGACGAAAACCGGAAGCGCCAGCTTCGTCTACGCGATCGATCTGGCAACGGGCGCACTTGCCCAGGCGGCCCCTCTTAGTCTGCCCGGCGGCGCCACTGCACTAGCCGTCGGACCAACGGGCTGGATCTACATGACCGCCACCAACCGCTTCTACGAAATCGATGGCAGCAACTTGACCGTGCGAAGCGGCGGCGAATTTCCCTTATTCGGATCTCCCAGCCGGCCGGTATTCACTCCGGATGGCCACTATGCCTTGATGGCCAACACGACAGGAATCGGAAACGCCGCTCTCTTCCTGGTTGATCTCATTACGCGCGGCGCACCGGACACCTTCCCGCCTTCCGGTATTCCGAACAACGTCCCCACCATCGACAAAGTCATGGTTGTCAATAACAACCGGTTCCTGGTGTTCACTTCGCAAGCCACCTCCATCTATGAGGGTACGTTCAGTCCTTTTAACCTAGCCGAATCTCCAACCCTCGGCGTAGTGACCAACATTCACAACGTTGTTGCGGCGGCTGCCTCGAACGAAGTTCCGCAAGCGAAGTATCTCTACATCGTCATCAGCAACGGCGTGCAGAGCATCCTCCAGCGAATTGATCTCCCGACCAACTCGATCAATAGTCAGACCAACGTCGCGAACAACGGAAATCAACTGCAATTCGCCTTCGTGCCGACTACGGCGTCTCCCACTACAATCCAACAACTGGGTGACAATCAGATCATTCCGGCAGGGACCAAATCCGGTCCCATCGTTGTTCGCATCACCGATGCAGCCGGCCGTCCGGTGAGTGGAGTGCCGGTGGTATTCGCGACCACGGCCGAAGGCGCCACTTTAGCCCCCACGAGCGCTACGACAGGTATCGACGGTTTCGCCGGTACTATCGCCACAGCTCCCGCAACACCCGGAGCCTTCCAGATTACGGCAACGGCAAGCGGCATAGCCGCGCCCGCCACATTCTCCCTCTCCGTCCCCGGTTCGAGCGGCGGCGGCGGAGGCGGACCCTCCGCGGGCGGCATCTTTATCTATAGCGGAGACGGGCAATTGCTTCTTGAAGGGGACAACAGTTCCCGCGATATGGTCGTCATCGTCAGGGACGGAGACGGCAAACCGGTCCCGGGTGTTGAAGTCACATTCTCAGTGGCAGCCGGCCAGGTCGGCGTCATTCCCGTCCCGGTCACGACCGACAGCGATGGCCTTGCGAGTACGTTCTTCAAGGTCGCGAGCGTCCAATCGGGTCAATCCTTCTCCCTTGGAAAGGTCACCGCCAGTTCTTCCTATGGCGATGTCACCTTCGTCCTGACGGTCAGCGTGAAGTTCCTGATTGGCGGAGGGGCGGCTCCAGTGCCGACCCTTGAAGTCGTGACTCCCACCTTGGACACGAACAGGACCGTCATCCTGCCGGCCGGCAGTACAATGATCGGCGCAGTCAAAGTTCGTGCCACCTCGTTGGCCCCACCCCAAGCCGGACAGCCGATTCCGAACGTTGGAATGCGGTTGGAACTATCTGACACCGGCAAGCAGATCGCGTGCGCCAACAAGCCCGTGCCGCTGACCGATTCCACGGGTCTGGCATCGTGCGATGTCGTCGCACCCTGCACTCTCGGATTCTCCAACATGAACATCTACGTTGGCGAATTCTTCTACTTCCCTGGTGGAATCCAAGTCACGACGGGAACCGCAGCAAAACTGCAAATCCTTACCGGAAATAATCAAACCGGAACCGTTGGTCAGCCGTTGCCCCTCGGTTTCCTGGCAATTGTCACCGATTCCTGCGGAACTCCTCTATCGGGGCAAGCCGTGACCTGGAAAATCGCGTCCGGCAGCGGTACGTTGACGCAGGTGGTCAGCACGTCGGATTCGAGCGGACGGGTCTCAGCCCGCCTCACGCTTGGTAACACCGCCGGCGCCGTCCAGGTAACCGTCAGCACGGGACCCATCTCGGCGATCTTCGCCGCGACGGTCAACGTAACGGTCGGATCCATCACTCCAATTTCCGGGGCCGGCCAGGTTGCCAACGTCAATCAGACATTCGGCCAGCAACTGGTTGTCCAGGTCAACGATAACCAGGGCAACCCGCTCGGCGGCTTCCCGGTAACGTTTGCGCCGACTGCGGGAAGCGCATCCGTGAGTCCGTCGACGGTCACCACGAGTTCCAATGGACGAGCGTCCACTTCGGTAACAGCGGGTGGCGTCGCCGGCAACATCGTGATTACCGCAACCGCCGGAAGCTTCACTACCACCTTCGGCCTAACTTCCCGCGTTCCAGGACCGTCGATCACTGCATCGAGTTTCCAGAACGCGGCTAGCTTCCAGGTCGGCCTAACGCCCTGCGGTTTGGCAACGGTCACCGGATCCGGTCTCGCGGCCGGCATTCAGGGAACTGTACTCGCCAATCAAATCCTCGGTCCGTTGCCGTACATCCTTGCCGGAGTGGAAATCTCGGTCAACGGAATTCCGGCGCCGATTTTCTCGGTGTCGAACGTGAACGGCAAGGAACAGGTCTCGTTCCAGACTCCCTGTGAGGCGGTTACCTCCGCGAACGGAACCGTCGTCGCGCGAGTCAATGGCTCGTCTACGACGACAAACGGAGTTCTGATCAGCGCCTACCAGCCTGGTCTCTTCGTATGGACTGCCTCGAGCGGAGTCCAGTACGCAGTGGTCCTCAAGGAGGACGGCAGCTACGTAACCACAGACAATCCCGCGCACCGCGGCGATAAGCTTCGGATTATCGTTACGGGTATCGGGCAAACCAATCCCGCCCTGGTCACGAATCGCGCGGGAATCGCCGGTCAGGCGGTCGCGGCCCCGATCATCGTTGGAGTCAACGGAGCGGGCGTCAATGTAATTTCGGCGGAGACGCTCCCTGGAGCAGTTGGCGTGTACACGATCGTGTTCCAAGTGCCAGCCGACGCTCCGTTGAATGACACGAAAGTGATCGCTGCCGTCGGAGTAGCGAACGGACTCGTGTTCGGCAACGAATCGAATCTACCAATTCGATAATTCGTCCACTCACTGAAGTACAAAGCGGGCGTGCGGCCAAAAGCCGTACGCCCGCTTTGCATTTCCCAGTCAATACAGAACGTATTTAACGGACCTGCAACGCCTGCCAGATCTCTTGAAGCAGAAGCCTGTCGGACTGCAGAAACCGTCCGCTGTTCAGATCCGCCTCCGCCTGCTTGTCGGTGCGCACAACAGCCGGGCCGAATATGCCTAGCTGGAGCTTTTCGTTCGCAAATAGATCTCTACACGGAGTCTCCCAAGGAGACTGAGCCGAGACGGCGCCAGACGACACCAGCGGGGCCGCTGGCACCCAAACAGGTTCTCCAGTTGCCACGCTCCAGTCTCCCGGAGCCCCCACACCGCTGGCATTCCTGCTCTTGAGCAAAATGCCAACGTTGTACGACTGACTCCGCAACGGGATCGCCCACATACGGCGCAGTTCGTCCGAAGGGTACTCCGCCGGATAAACGGTCGTCGCCCCCTCATCGATCACTCCCTCGGCCCCAAGGACTGACGCAAGCGCATCCGCATCCGTGCAAAGACTCAGGTACTCCGGATTCAGCGGAGACCCACCTCGTGTCGCATGCGTCGGCGACACCGAATAAACAGGGTACTCGACCGCGCCCGGCAGATTCACCCTCGCCGCTTCGCCTGCGGGCATGCCCACTTGCCGCAACACCGGAGCGCCGGACCGATCCTGCGCGATCACGCGATACACGACGAGCGACTCCGGATCGGAAAGGTCAACGGACGAATCAAACCAGGCCTTGATCCGCTGGGACGGCTCATACGCCGGAGCCTGCACCCCAAACGTGCTTCGATACGACTCCCTCGTGAACACCTTGAACAGCGCCAGTTCTCCAACGCCGTATTGCGCCAACTCAGGCTGTGGCCGAGCAGACGGCTTACTGACTAGATCAGTAGGAAACATGGTTCCCTCCTCAACTCACAGCCTAGGACATTCGTGCAAATTTCGAGCGAGCACCTTGCTAAGATCTCCAATGGGTCCCTACTGTTAGCCGCGTGCGGAACAATGTGATGACCAGAAACAATGGCTATGCGAAATCGGTATTCACCAGGATCGAACCGGCCGGCGGCCTCGTTGGATCATACGGGGTGACACCCGGCATGGTCAGCCCGGGAGCGATCTTCACGGGATCCTGAAGCGCGGATGGAACCCATGTGTAGCCATACATCTTCCGGAGATCCATCGTCTGCTTCGGATCCCAATCCCAGACCATGATGGGAACGTCAATCTGATAGCCCGCCGACGCCAATTCGTAAGCTTTAGCCCGCCTGTCTCCTGGATCGTCCATGAATCGCAGCTCCTGGACGGGCTTAGGCTGAGCCGCCCAATACCGGTCCGCTTCGGTCGCCGGAGCCAATGGCGGAGGTGGCGCTGGTGGGACCAGGTCCGGTTGAATGATGTGAATTGGTCCCAGCGAAGGAGGAAGACTCCGCTCCACCGTAGGGGCTGCAGACGGCGAAGCAGTGCTGGACGGCGTCGATGTGGGCGGACCGCCTGCTGAAGGCGAAGTCGCCGGAGCGTTCGTGACAGTGACGAGGAGTTGCCGCGTTGCCGCCGTTCCGCCAACATTTTGGCCAGTTGCGGCCGGAGAAATGCTGATCTGCACCTTGGCCGGGTCGACGCCCGCAGACGTCAGATACTGCTTGAGCGCGTCGGCAAGCTGTTGATCAAACGAGGTTTCCGTGCGTGCTTTCTGGGGCGACTGCAGAAACAGGTCAGCCGGCTGGTTGGTCGCTTGGGACGAAGAAATCGAAGTCATCATACGGCGAGTGTGCCTCCGCCGTATGACGATGCACCTCAATTACCAACCGCTAATTCTTGGCGGTAGCAGGCGTTCCAACCCGGACTTCAATCGGGAAAATCTGGCCGGTTGGTTGCACTTCGACGTTGATCTTCACCACGGCCGGAAGCGTCTCTTTCGTTGGCTCAAAGCGGAATCGAACGGCCGCCTCGGCGCCGGCGGGTACCAGTTGCTTATCCAGATCGACGAACAGCCCTTCGACCTTCTTATCCTGGCTATAGCTCAACTGAATTGCGCCATCCAGATGATTCGAGATCAACGCCGAATCGCTGCGGGGCTCATCCATGGCGAACGCGAAGTCAGACTTCGCGATGGTGACCTTGTTCATCACCCCCGCCGCTAGTTCCGCTCGGCGCTTCGGGTCATTGATCATCTGCGAAAAATCCGTCGGCATACCCGCCGGACGGGCGCCGGTCGCCGGACCTGACTCTACAGGACCCATTGGGCTCGCGCCATGACCGATCGTCTTCGGGTCGACGTACCAGAACCACTGACCGTCTTCAATCTTCCACTCGGTAGTCACTGGCGCTTTCACGGCGAAATCGTTGCCTCGCAAATTCATGTTTCGCTCAACCACCGTGACGACATTGGCCCGGTTGAAGTCATCCGAGTAGCTGATCTTCAGAATCTCGAATTTCTTGTACACAGGCTTCGACATGGCGAAGAACTGATCCTTGGAATCCTCGGCGACCACCTTGTCTGCCTGACGCCATTTGGAATCGACGTGCGCCTGGTAGAACAGCGTGACCCGCTCGCGCAAGGCCAGATCCACCTCCGGCGGCGCCTTGTGGAAGAGATCCGCCGAGGACTGCGCTTGAACGAACATCGCACTCGACGCGACCAACGTGAGGACAGTACGAATCATAAGAAACTCTTTATTAACCTCTAGTTTAGCCCTACTTGGGCAACGCTCGGACCAAAACGCAGGCACCCGGATTCACCGGCCTACCACCTAAGACGCGGCCCAAGGCAAAAAAGTCGCCCCCGATGTCTTCCGTCCGTAGACAGTGCCTACACGTGATAATGGTGGTGTGACTTCGGACAGTCGAATTTTCGTTGCAGGCCATCGCGGAATGGTCGGTTCAGCCATCCTCCGCCTACTAACACAGCGTGGATGTCGGAACCTGGTCACCGCCGGCCGGCAGTCGCTCGATCTCCGCGAACAGCAATCGGTAGAAGCGTTCTTCGCAAGCCAAAGCATCGAGTTCGTCTTTCTGGCCGCCGCAAAGGTCGGCGGCATTCTGGCAAACAGCGAAGCGCCGGCTGAGTTCCTGCACGACAACCTGGCGATTCAGACCAACGTCATTCACTCCGCCTGGAAGCACGGAGTAAAGAAGCTTCAATTTCTCGGCTCGTCTTGTATCTATCCGAAACTCGCTCCGCAGCCGATTCGCGAAGAAAGTCTACTGACCGGACCGCTGGAGCCGACGAACGAATGGTACGCGATTGCCAAGATTGCCGGGCTCAAACAACTGGAAGCCTACCGCAAGCAATACGGATTTTGTGGAATCAGCCTGATGCCGACGAATCTGTACGGGCCTGGAGACAACTTCGACCTCCACTCTTCGCACGTGCTTCCGGCTCTGATCCGAAAGTGTCACGAAGCGAAAGTCGCCGGCGCCCCCACCGTAACGGTTTGGGGATCCGGTAACCCGCGGAGGGAGTTTCTGCACGTCGACGATTTGGCCGAAGCCGCAGTGCTCTTCATGGAAACATACGACGATGCAGGGATCGTGAATGTCGGGACCGGTGAAGATGTCAGTATCCAGGAATTGGCTGAGCTTGTTGCCCGCGCCGTCGGATTCACCGGCGGCTTGTCTTTCGACGCCTCGAAACCGGACGGCACGCCGCGGAAGTTGCTCGACGTCTCGCGCGCTAAGGACGCAGGTTGGTCCGCCCGGATTGCGCTCGAGGACGGAATCCGCGCGACCTATGAGTGGTATCTCAAGTCCACCGAGAACGCCAGAAGTTCCGTCTAAATCGTGACGCCGCGCTCCGCCGCCACGAGATTGGCCGCGTGCAGCAGCGATTCGAACGTGCCCGCATCGGTCCACCAGCCGTCCAGCATGGCAAAAGTCATCGACTGTTCCCGGATGTACGCATTATTGACGTCGGTGATTTCCAGTTCACCCCGCGCCGACGGCTTGAGATCGCGGCACTTCGCGAAAACGGTTTCGTCGTAGAGATAAACTCCCGTGACCGCGTAGTTGCTCTTCGGATGGGCTGGCTTCTCTTCGATTCCGAGGATTCGGTCGCCCTGAATCTCGGCCACGCCGAACCGCTGC
>JBDTTK010000022.1:0-15640 GCA_039930685.1 Bryobacteraceae bacterium
TTGAAAAAAAGGATCGGATCACGCACCGCATCGCGATCGCGTCGGCCGCCGACATCGACGCCGAGGTGAAGATGTGGTTGAAGCGGGCATACGAGATGGACGCCTAGTCCTCGGCCAACCGTTCCGTCAGCGGGCGCCGTTTAAGCGTCGGTCGATCGCCATCCTTTTTCTCTTCTATCTCCGAGGGACCTGCCCCGGGAGCCTTGCGGAGCGTGGGCAGTCCCTTGCCGTCCCGCCCCCGCCGATTCTGCAGCGCATAAATGCGCCGCTGCACGGCGTCAAACTCCGACGTGTTGACCACATACTCGGATTTGGGCTTCAGGAACTCCTGAATGTTCTTCTGCGCCGCGATGACGCGCTCCCCGGACGGAGGATGCGTCGCGAATAGTTTGCTGATCGTCCCCGGCTTCCGCTTTTCGGCCGCCTGCATCTTCTCCCAGAAATCGACGAAAGCTGCCGGATCGTAGCCCGCCTTGTACATGTATTGCAGACCCAGCGTGTCCGCCTCGGCTTCCGTGCCCCGGTCGAACGCCAGTATGCCCATCGGCGTCAGCATTCCCGCTGCCTGCCGGACGCCGACGCCGGCCCAGCCGCCGAGAAAGATCAGGGGAATCGTAGCGACGTTCGCGATCTGCCCGCGCGTCGCCTGACGCGTCCCATGGCGAGCAGCGATGTGGGCGATCTCGTGCGCCAGACCGCCCGCAAGTTCCGCTTCGCTATCGCTTCGCAGAATCAGTCCCGTGTTCACGAACAGGAACCCGCCTGGCAGCGACAACGCGTTCACTTCCTCGGCGTCGACGACCTTCGCAGTAAACGGAACCTTCGCGTCGGAATTGCGGGCCAGATTCTGCACTAGCCGGTTGATGTACTCCGCCACCTGCGGATCATCCACGATACTGGACGCCTTGGCGAACTGGGCGGCCAGCTCCTTCCCGAGCGCGATTTCCTTTTCGATCGAGTAGAAGTTGACGCCCTTGCCGACGTCGCGATTGCCTATTTCCTCCGGATCCTGTTTTTTGCTGGTTTGGGCCGCAAGGAGAGTGGCGCAAATGGAGATTGCGATCACAACGGTCAAGCGCATTCGATTCTCCTTTCAGATCTTTCCTGGGCTAGCGAGGACGGGGCCCCTCCAGGAGCGGCCTTCATCTCATAACGCATCCGGGGGTTAATTGGTTTCGGCTGTTTTTCGAGGTGACCGGTAACTTCGATTCGCGGACGGCGGACCTCATCGACCCGATCGGCCTGGCCGTCGAGAATGGCGCAAGGCGCGGGGCCCGCTCGCTCCCGTATAGTCGAGGGGATGGCTCTCGATCCTCTTGCATGGCGTCCTCAGTTTCCGGTGACCGCCAAGTTTACGTACCTGAATCACGCATCGGTTGCGCCGCTTTCCCAACGCTGCGCGGACGCGATGAAACATCTGGCGGATGATGCCTGCCGCTACGGCTCGGCGCACTATAGCGACTGGCTGGAGACCTATGACGGCGTCCGGAGTTCTACCGCGCGCCTGATTCACGCGCGCCCGCAAGAAATCGCCATCGTCAAAAACACGTCCGAAGGCATCGCCACAATCGCCCTCGGCATCGACTGGCACGATGGCGACTCGATCGTCGTCTTTAGCGAGGAGTTTCCTGCTAATCAATACGTCTGGCAGCGGCTCGAGTCGAAAGGCGTCAAGATCCGGTGGCTCTCAATCTACGATTCGCTCGACAAGATCGACGAAGCCTGCCGTGGCGCCCGCCTATTGGCGATTAGCTACGTAAATTATCTCAGCGGCTACCGCGTCGATCTCGAAGCAATCGGCCACATCTGTTCCTCGCACGGCGTCACCTTCTTTGTCGACGCGATCCAAGGACTGGGCGCGTTCCCGATTGATGTCCAAGCCGCCCAGATCGACGCGCTCGCGGCCGACGCGCACAAATGGCTTTGCGGACCCGAAGGCTGTGGCGTGCTCTACGTTGCGGAGCACTTACAGGACGACGTGGAGCCGGTCGAATTCGGCTGGACCACGGTCGCGGCGTACAATGACTACGCTTCGCGCGACCTGACCGTACGCCCCGACGCAGGCCGCTACGAATGCGGAACTTTGAACACCATTGGCTGCTACGGAGTCCGTGCCGCAGTCGACCTGATCAACGAGGTCGGTGTCGACTCCATCGCGCCTCATGTCCAGTCGCTGGGCGACCAGATTGCGGAAGGTGCGGTCCGCAAAGGCTACGAGCTTCTCGGAAACCGCACACCCGAAACGGGCGCCGGAATTGTCAGCCTGCGCAAAGAAGGCATGGATTCAGCTTTCGTCATCGCCAAACTCCGGGATCATGGAATCCAGGCCGCGCTGCGTCAGGGCTGGACGCGCTTATCTCCGCACTTCTACATCACGGAAGAGGATATCGACAAGGTCATCGAACTGCTGCCCTAATTTGCCAACTCGTTTATTTCCTCACCGTTAGGAACTGCCTACGCTTGTCTGTTGATCGGCCTACTGGGTTAGAGTGCTTCTGCCGATCTCTTCACCGACGAGCGGTGTTCGAACCGAACGGATCCCCTAAGGCACCGATCGGACGCCGGCGGACTACAAACATGAGATTCCTGGTCATTTGCCTGCTCTCCCTCTTCCTCGCGGCATCGCTGCCCGCTGAGCAGAAGGCCCCGAAAATCAAAGGCGCGAAATACCAGAAGCACAAGTTCAAGAAACCGGGCAAATACAAGCGCCCGAAGCTCCAGGCCCAGAAGTGGAAGCCGACCAAGGAGCAGCGCGAAGCCGCCAAGCGGAGCCAGCGCAAGGGTAAGTAACCGATTTCCTGCGTCAGTCACGCAACGCGTTATCATAGGGCTTCTATGAAACGCATCGCTCTTGCGCTCCTTGCTATTTTCCTTTCCAGCGCGGTAGTCCTTCCCTCAGAGGCCTCGGCGGCCACCAAGAGGGTGAAGCAGCGCAGCTACAAAAAGACGAAAAAAGTGCGTCGCGCCAAAGCATCTAAGAGCAAAGCGAAAAAGCGCGTTGCAAAACGCCGCAGCGTCATCAACTAGCCCCTTGGGGTGAATCTCGCCCTCGATTTTCGACTCATTTCAGCCTGCCGCATATACTGGAAACCTATGCGTTTCGCCGCCCTCTTCCTCGCAGCCATCCTCTGTGCGCAGGGAAAAGTCGATCTCTCCGTCGTCCACAAGATTAAGAACGAAGCCTTCGAGAACTCGAAGGCGATGGACACGCTTGGATGGCTGACCGACGTCAATGGCCCGCGCCTCACCGGCTCGCCTGAATACACGCAGGCTGCGGAATGGACGAAGAAGCGCCTCGAGGAATACGGACTTACCAACGTTCATTTTGAAAAATGGGGCCCCTTCGGACGCGCCTGGTCGGCGAAGGAATACTCTGTCGAAGTCCTTGAACCCCGCTACTCGCGCGTGATCGCCATGCCGCTCGCGTGGACCGACTCGACCCCCGGACCGGTGACCGGCGAAGTCTTCTTCGCGCCGCTCGGCAAGGGGCAGCCCGGCTTCAACCCCACGCAACTCGCCAAGGACATCGAACAGTTCAAGAAGGACTACGCGGGCAAGCTGCGCGCCAAAATCGTCCTGATTTCAAATCCGATCACTCTCACGCCGCCAACGCAATCCGTGTTTCGCCGATATACGGCGGCGGAACTTGCCGCCATCGAACAGGCTCCCACCCCTGTCGAAAAACTGAAGATCGACCCGAAGCATCTGGAGGTTCCCGAGGATCCCGCGAAGCTCGGACAGTTCTTCCAAAGCCTTTCCGAAGAACAGGTCGACGAGTTGCTCGATCAGGTCTACACCCAGCGCGGCGAACTCGCGAAATTTCTAAAGGCGGAAGGAGCCCTGGGCGCTCTGATGGCAGACGGCCGCGCCCACGGCGGCATGGTCTTTGCCGAACAGGCCGGTCCTCAAAAAGCAAGCTACGGACTCGCGCTGCCGACCTTCGTCCTAACCGCCGAGCAGTACAACCGCCTCTGCCGCCTCGTCGAGAAAAAGCAGACCGTCCGGGTCCGCGCCAATCTACAGGTGGAAGCTTCGGCTGGTGACGTCGACGGCTTCAACATCCTCGGCGAGATCAAGGGCACCACAAAGCCGGACGAAATCGTCATGATCGGCGCCCACTTCGATTCCTGGCATTCAGGGACCGGCGCCACGGATAACGGCGCGGGCAGCACCGTCATGATCGAGGTGATGCGTATCCTCAAAAGCCTGAATCTAAAAATGGATCGCACGGTCCGCATCGCTCTCTGGAGCGGCGAAGAACAGGGCCTGTATGGTTCACGTAATTATGTGAAGGAGCATTTCGGCGTACCCCACAAACCAACGACGCAACACGGCAAGCTCTCCGGCTATTTCAACCTGGACAACGGCTCAGGGAAGATTCGCGGCGTATATCTGCAGGGGCACGATGAAATGCGCCCGATTTTCGAAGCGTGGCTCGCGCCTTTCCACGATCTCGGCGCGACCGCGATTTCGATCCGCGACACTGGTGGCACAGACCACTTGTCCTTCAACTCCGTCGGTCTCCCGGGATTCCAATTCATCCAGGACCCACTGGACTACTCGACGGTCACGCATCATTCCAGCATGGATGTTTACGACCACGTTATTTCGGGCGACCTGATGCAGGCATCCGCCATTGTTGCGTCCATGGTCTACAACACGGCGACGCGCCCGGCGATGCTTCCGCGGAAAGCCGAGTAGCGGATCTCGCTACAAGTACTTCGGCCACTTCTGACGACCGTGAAATACGCCGAGGACTTCAATTCCTCGCGCGCGGACTCGGTACGGCACGATGTAGGGCGTACCGGAAATCACCAGTTCTCGCGTACCTTGAATCCGTCCTGGTTTTCCGGCAGAGGGTTGGACGCGAATCAATTCCACGCATTCGACGATCCGCGAACTCAAGCGCTCAGCGGCGTCGGGCTTGTCGAGTTCCACATACGCTCGTAACTCCAACAAGTGCTGCCGTGCCCGGCGAGACCACGCAATCTTCATCGGGGCGGTTTAAGCTCATTAGGCTTGCCCCACGAGCGCAGCCACTTCGTCATCTTTTCATGACTGATGCCTTCGCCTCGATCCATCTCCTTGATGGCTTCGCGAATCTCGGACAACTGCCATTCCTCGGCCTCAACATACGCTGAGATCGCTTCCGCGGCGAGAAACGACTTGGATCGCTTGGAACGAACAGCCAGTGCTTCAAGCCGCTTCTTGACGTCTTCGTCCAAGCGAACGGATAGTGTTTCAGACATCAGTTGTGCTCACTTGTGTACACCCTAGCACATGCAGAAGCTACGGCTGATCCTCGCACCCAATCGGCTGCCCCGGCGGCGCCTCCACCGGCTTTGTCACCGGAATCTCCTTGGGATTCTCGCGGTACCGTTTGATCTGCGACACCGCCCAAGCGAGATGCGCCCTCTGCGCGTCGTCTTTCGCCACTGCGGACCCGGCGAACTTTTGTAGCGCATCCAACTTCGCCGACGCCATCGCTCGGACCTGGCCCGGAGCCGCCTCGTTGTTCGCCAACACCATCAAGTGATACAGCACGACGTTATCCACCGTTCGCCGAATTTCGGCTTGCAGACCGTTTGGCACTGGAGCCTTCCACGTCGCGCCCACGAGCCTGTCGATGACCTCGCCCAACCCCGGCACGGACGCATCCCGCGCGTGATATTGAACCAGACGCGCGGCACGTTCCGGGTTCAGAATCAGCCGCGCCGTCAGATCGGCTGCGGACTCTGCAGCGCCAAGCGGATCAAAGGTCAGCCCGGTACGCGCCCGGAAGTCTTCGCGCGTGCGCCGGTAGCCTTCCGCCTGCGGCGGAATAATGGCCAACGCCGCGGCCGGAATCTCAAGCGTCGCCGGATCGATCGTCTTGAGCAGCGCATCCAGCGCGCGTTTCTGCTCAGCCCCCGGAACGATCGACGGGAGCTTGTACCCGTCGCCTCTCGTTCCATATGTGTAATCGAGCCCGCCCAGCACCTTCGACGCCGCCTCGGTCTGGTAGCGATGCAACATGTAGAGCGGTACGAGCACATCCTCGAGCTTCGACATCGGATCGCCTTCGCGGATGTTCCGTTCGCCGAACCGGGCTAACGCCTGCGCGCGGACTTTCAGAAGCCGGTTTAGTTCGTCGACTGCGTTCGCGCCGGAATCCCAGAGATGCCCCTGCGGATGCGCACTGCCTTCCGGCCGTGAATCCGAATCGCTGATGAACAGGAAGCCGTCGGTGTTTGCCTTCCGCAGAATCCCTTCGAGCGTCTTCTTCTCGTCGGCGCCCGGCGCGAAATCCGAATAGCCCCACGTGATCGAGATCTTGTCCCAAGTGCCGATTCCCACGGCGTAGGCGTTCACAAGCGACGGCGTCCCCGCCGTTCCGAGGTCGATCCACGGATGCGGGTAATCCATCACCGAACTGCGATCGCGCGTCGAAGCGGCATAATTATGCTGCAATCCCAGCGTGTGCCCGACCTCGTGGGCCGAAAGCTGGCGCAAGCGCGCCAAGGCCATTTCCGCCATCGCCGGCGGCGCGGGCTTGCCGGTTTCGTATGGCGCGAGCAAACCTTCGGCAATCAAATAATCCTGCCGGACGCGCAACGAACCGAGCGTCACGTGGCCTTTGATAATCTCGCCCGTCCGCGGATCGGTGACCGACGACCCATACGACCAGCCGCGCGTCGAGCGATGCACCCACTGGATCATGTTGTAGCGGACATCCATCGGGTCGGCGTCTTCGGGAAGCAACTCCACGCGGAACGCATTCTTGTAACCCGCTGCCTCGAACGCCTGGTTCCACCAGCGCGCCCCTTCCAGAAGCGCCGACCGGATCGGCTCTGGCGCGCCGCGATCGAGATAGTATGTGATCGGCTTCACCGGCTCACTCAGGGCCGCGCTCGGATCCTTCTTTTCCAACCGGTGTCGCGCCGCGAATCGCTTGGAGATGGGCTCGCTAATCGGGGTCGCAAAGTCCATGTACTCGATACCGTGGAAGCTCGACCGCGGGTCGTAGGCCCTCGGTTTGAATCCCGGCGACGGCAATTCCACAAACGAATGATGCTCGCGGACCGTTACCGATCCAGGGTCCGGCGAAACGCCGCGCAGCCAAGGACCGGGCTGTTCGCCCGCGAACGTCAGCGTTACCTCGACCTCCGTATTCTTCGGGAAGTTGCGCGTCCGCGGCTCGTAGAATGCGCTTCGCGCAGGGTCGAGTTTGAACGCCCCCTGCCGCGACCGCTGGAGCGTCGCGGCTGCGTTATGCACGTCGCGCAGATAGAACGCGCTGGCGTCAACCAGCATCCGCCCATTCTCTTCGGTATCGATCGTGAAGCCCCACAGGACGCTCTTGGCGAACGAATCCTCCACGGCCTTGCGCTCCGCCGGGTCGTTCGAAATCGCGCGAAACGATTCGTTCTGCTGGACGAGCAGGAGCTTCGGGCCGCTGCGCTCGAACTTGACGATGCGGGTGCCGCTCAATTGGCCGCGGTCGAGCCCGATGTCGTTCGAGCCAATCCCGGCCGGCAGCGAGCTGATGTAGAGGAACTCGTTTCCGGCCCGATCGACCTCAAGCCAGAGCTTGCCGGTTTTCGCGTCCCAGTACATGGGAAGGAAGCCCGGCAGTTTTGCCATCGAAGCTGTCTTTTCGGCGATCGTGGCCGCAACGCACCGTCCGGAAACAGCGAGCAAAAAGGAAGTCAGAAGGAGAAAAGACCGCAATCGCGCCATAGCTGAATATGTTAACAGCGGGCGGACGCTCAAGCCTTAAGGTTTCTTCGCAAAGTGTATCGAACGATGTGTTTCCGTCGCCTTACGATTTGGACGAACCCGAGCGCAACTTTCATCCTGCGTCGCACGTCGATCTTGTGTCGGCATCGCCAGCCAAAGGCTCATGGCGAACCGGATCGGGCTCCGACTGGGAAGACGTACCTCGAAAGGCTCACCAGCTATATTGAAGACAATGCCCGTGCTCGCAGCCTTACTGCTCGCCGCCCTTCTTGCGCTGCCGCTCGGCGCGCAGACTTTGCCGACCTGCACGGCAGCCGAGTACTCGACCTGCGATCTCGTGTTCGAACTCGCGCCCGGCGAAAAGCCGGACGGCGTCCTTCTTCGCCTCGAACTCCGTTCGCCGAGTAAGAAGACGCTGCTGATGCCCGCCTTCCACGATGGCGGATCGCGCCTGGTCGTCCGCTTTGGCCCGAACGAAGCCGGCGAATGGGACTACAAGATCACCAGCTCGCTGCCGCGGTTGGACAACAAAGAAGGCAAAGCCACCGCGACGGCTTCGGAGTCTCCCGGCTTTATCCGGACCGCCAATGTCCACCACTTCGCCACCGAACGCGGCAACCTTGACAAGTCCGTAAAGCTTCCGAAGCCGCACCTCTGGATGGGCGCCGCCATCGACATGGATGAGCCGCGAGCCGCCTTCGATCAGGAAGTCGCCAAGCGCGTCGCGCAGAAGTTCACCCATCTCCGGGGCGTCATCACGAAGGCTGCACCCGACCACGCGTACTTCTCCGAAATCGACGATCGCGTCCGGGCTATCAATGCCAAGGGCTTGTGCTTTGATCTTGTCCTGCGCGACCTGCCCGCCGCCGACAAGCGCGAAGCGTTCATGCAATACCTCGCGGCGCGCTACTCACCGATGAATATCACGTGGCAGGGCATCGAAGCCTTCGAGAACCGCGCCGATGCACGCGTTGTCATGAAGGACTACGGCGACCTGCTGAAACGCTTCGACCCCTATCAGCATCCGCGTTCGACAATGGGTGGCGCGACTTCGTCCTCGCTCACGGGCGATCAATGGATCGGGTTCTTCACGTATCAGTCTCCGGACGTCGCACTCGGCGCCGTCGAGCATCAACTCTATGCAACACCCGCCGTCAATGCGTCGCAGATTGCCGATCCGGTGGCGCTTCGGAAAGCTCTGTGGAACGCCACTATGAACGGCCAGTATCCGTCCATGACGCCGCTGGACGACGAGACCGCCAAGCTCTTCACTAACTGGTTCGACATCATGAGCGACACGCGGCATTGGGAGTTGGAGCCGCACTTCGATGTCGACGGGGCGCGAGCCATCGGCCTTGAGATTCCCGACGAAGACCGGCCGGAGGAGAACGAGGCTGAAGGCATCGAGTACCTCGTGTACATCGAGAAGCCGGCCGGACCCATCGAAGTCGGCGTGCGCCGACACTCCTACAACGTGCGCTGGATCAATCCGGCAACCGGCGAGGAGACGCGCCTCAAGGATTGGAAGGGTGAGCGTTTCGTCGCCGAGGTGCCCGACGCGTCGCACGACTGGCTGCTGCAACTCTCGCGCGACGGCAAGAAAGAAGGCATGCTGCGGTCGTACAAGTTCGCGTCTACACCGCCTCCCGTGCAGGAGCCCGAGCTGAACTCACAGAAGATCCCTTACGACATCGCCGAACCTTCCGGATCGGCTGTTTCGGCGGCGACTCCGCTGCCGTTCCGCTCAAAGATTCGGCGGTCCACTCGTGCGACGCGCCGGATGCTTTACTTCTGGAGCGCGGAGATGGTTGGCGGGCCGCAAGGCGCGCGCATCCTCGGCAGCGGTCCCGAGGGCATGTTCCGTATTCCGCGGGAATTCACGACTAAGCTGCCCGGCGTGCTTACCCTGAGGCTTTCGGCTATCAACGCGAACGGCAAGGTCTACGTACTCGACAAGGTATACAGGCTATTGCCGTGAGCTTGATCCTATCCATCGACACGACTGCCGAGTTCGGCAGCCTGGCGCTACTTGGCCTCCGCGATTCGGGAGAAGCGATCGAAGCCGAGTTGCCGATCCATGCGCCCGATGGATTTGGCCATATTCTCTACGATCATTTGCAGGCTCTGCTCAAGCGAAACAACGTCGAGCTCCGCGCGATTACGCTGTTCGCCGCCGCCTCGGGGCCGGGCTCATTTACCGGGGTCCGCGTCGGACTTGCGGCGGCCAAAGGCCTCGCCGAGGTTTCCGCCAAGCAGATGGTTGCGGTTTCGAATCTACGGGCGCTCGCCTCCTTCGGAACGAAGCCGCGACGCGCCACGCTGCTCGACGCGCGCCGCGGTGAAGTGTACGCAGCGATCTACGGCGAGCGGTTGGAAATCATTTCGGACGAAGTGGTCGCGCCGCTTCCCCAATGGCTCGCGTCGTCCGACCTCACCGGAGACATCGAGTTCGTCGCCCAGGACTTCACCGCGTTCGCCGGGGCGCTGCCGCCAGCCGTTCCCCGGACTACCGCGCCGCGAGCTTTGGCGATGGCGATCGCGCGGATCGCGGCGCAGAGCGAGCCGGAGGATCCGGCAGCCGTCGACGCCAACTATGTTCGGCGGTCCGATGCCGAGCTCTTCTGGACGGACGCGCCTCCTTCAAGAAAGTGAAGCGTGCCGGAATGCATCCAACGCGCGATACACTACCAGTCGCATGATGCACCGCCGCCGCTTCCTGCAATCGCTCTCCGCCGCCGGACTCGCAGCGCAAGCGCAGTCTGCGACGCAGCGTCCAAACATCCTTCTAATCCTCGCCGATGATCTTGGTTACGGCGACCTTGGCTGCTACGGGCAAACACGCATCCGGACGCCGCACATCGACCGCCTTGCCGCCGAAGGAACCCGCTTCACCTCGGCCTACGCCGGAAGCACCGTCTGCGCGCCTTCTCGCTGCGCGCTGATGACCGGATTCCACACCGGCCATGGACGCGTCCGCGGCAATCACGAGCCGGATCTTCCCCTACAACCCGGCGACCCGTCCGTCAGCAAACTTCTCAAGAACGCGGGCTATCGCACCGGCCTCTTCGGCAAGTGGAGCCTCGGCCAGCTCGGCTCCACCGGCTACCCCACCAAGCAAGGCTTTGACGAGTGGTTCGGCTACTTCAGCCAGGTGCATGCCCACAATTACTATCCGGAGCATCTGCTTTCGAACGACACCGATTACTTCATGAAGGGCAACCTCGGCACGCAGCACAAGGACTACGCCCCCGACATGTTCACTGCGCGCGCCGTCGATTTTCTGAAACAGCAGTCCGCCGCGCAGCCGTTCTTCCTGCATGTTTCGTATACGACCCCGCACGCCAACAACGAGATGGGGCGCGACACCGGCAACGGAATGCAGGTACCATCCGATGCGCCGTACTCGGGCGAGTCGTGGCCGCAGGTCGAGAAGAACTTTGCCGCCATGGTCACGCGGATGGACTCCGACGTCGGCAAGCTGCTCGACACGCTGAGAGCGAAGCAACTCGCGGGAAACACGCTGGTCATCTTTACCTCCGACAACGGGCCGCACGCCGAAGGTGGTCACAAGCCCGACTTCTTCGGGAGCCGAGGCGGACTCCGGGGCATTAAGCGGGATCTCTACGAGGGCGGCATTCGCGTTCCGACGATCGCGCGCTGGCCCGGTCAGACGCCTGCTGGAAAGACCAGCGACTTCGCGTGGGCCTTTTGGGATTTTCTACCCACGGCCGCCGAACTTGCCGGAGCGCCGGTGCCACCGAATCTCGACGGCATCTCGATCGCGCCGACGCTACTGGGCAAGAATCAGAAGCCTCATGACCACCTGTACTGGGAATTCCACGAAAAGGTGTTCCATCAGGCGGTTCGCGCGGGCAACTGGAAAGCGGTCCGCAAGGGCCTGGCGGTGCCGATCGAGTTGTACGATCTCGCCACAGACCCCGCCGAGCAGCACGACGTGAGTGCTCAGCAACCTGCGGTGGTCGAGCGAATGCGCGGAATCCTCGCCAACGCCCGCACCGAGTCCGCGGACTTCCCCGTGCGCCGCGCCTAAGCGGTTAAGCTCGACGGTCAAGGCGCTGAATACCTTTGCCCAAGTTTTTTCAGAACTTCCACCGTAACTCCTCGTCTAACGGCGAGTAGCATCCATATGCAGACCCTCCTGGCTGATTTGCGCTTTGGCTTCCGGTTCTTCCGGCGGAATCCGAGCTTCACCCTGATCGCCATCCTGGCGCTGGCCCTCGGAATCGGCGCGAACACGGCACTCTTCTCCGTGGTGGACGCCGTTCTGCTCCGGCCGCTGCCTTACGGCGAGCCCGACCGGCTGGTGATCCTCTGGGAGAATTCCAAGCTCGAGGGCATCGAGCGGAATACTCCGGCGCCAGCCAATTACCTCGACTGGAAGAAGCAGAACCAGGTCTTCGAGGACGTCGCCTGCTCGCAGGGCCATAGCGCCAACCTGACGGGCGATGGAACGCCGGAAGGGCTGATCGGGCGTCGGGTCACGCCGAATCTCTTCCCCGTACTCAAAGCAAACGCCGCCATGGGCAGGACGTTCACGGAAGACGACGACCGATCTACCGAGCGCATCGTAGTAATCAGTGACGGACTATGGCAGCGCCGCTTTGGCGCGGACCGGTCCATCGTCGGTAAGCAGATCCAGATGGACGGTCAGCAGACGACCATCATCGGCGTGATGCCTCGCGGATTCTTCTACCCGACCTCGCGCATCGATTACTGGATTCCGTACCGCATGACGGCCCAGGAGGCGGCTCGCCGTACGTCGCACTACCTGCAAGTGGCAGCCCGGCTCAAGCCCGGCGTCACGGTCGAAAAGGCGCAAGCTGAGATGACCACCATCGCGCAGCGCCTTGCCGCCGAGTACCCGAATTCGAATCGCCACGTTGGCGCAACTGTCGTACCGGCGCTCGAGCAGGTCACCGGAAGCGCCGGAACCGCACTGTGGATTCTGCTTGCGGCAGCCGGCTTTGTACTGCTGATCGCTTGCGCGAATGTCGCGAATCTCCTTCTGGCGAAAGCAGTCGGACGGCAACGCGAAGTCGCCGTCCGACAGGCGCTGGGCGCCGGACGCGGTCGACTGATCCGCCAGATGATCACGGAAAGCCTCCTCCTGTCGCTCGTTGGCGGGGGGCTCGGAGTCGCCCTAGCCGCCGTTAGTCTGACGGCGGTCCGGCAGTTGGTTCCCGCCACGATGACGAACTCGGCTGCCGTCGCGATTGACCCACGCGTGATGCTCTTCGCGCTGGGATTGAGCGTCTTCACCGGGATTCTCTTTGGCGCCGGGCCCGCCCTGTGGATTGGCCGCGGCGATCTCCACGACGTCCTGAAACAGGGCGGACGCGGCGGCGTCGGCGGCCGTGGCGTGTTCCGCGACGTGCTGGTCGTTGCTGAAGTCGCGCTCGCGATCGTCCTCCTGGTTGGCGCCGGCCTCATGATCCGGACCCTGCAGTCGCTCTATTCGCTCGATATCGGCTTCCGGCCCAGCGGCCTTCTTACGATGACGACGCGATTGCCCCGCGTAAAGTACGCGGAAGGCGACAAGCGGATCCAGTTCTACGATGCGGTGCTCGACAAGGTGCGGGTTCTACCGGGCGTGCAATCGGCCGCCTACATCTCCGACCTCCCCTTCACTACCAACGGAAACTCAAGCAGCGTAAGCATCGAGGGAATGACGCTGGGTCCGGACAAGGCATCGGACGCCCTGTACCGGATTTCGACGCCGGGCTACCTGGAGACGCTCGGCGTCCGGCTCCTCGAAGGGCGGTTCTACACGGCGCACGACAATGCTCAGGCGGTGCCCGTCGTTGTCGTCAACGAGACCTTCAAAAAGCAGTTCTTCGCCAACCAAAGCCCTCTCGGTAAGCGCATCCAGACGGACACGACGGACGTCTGGCGAACGGTGGTCGGCGTCGTCGGTGAGATCCGCGAGCGTGGGTTCGTGCCGGCTCTCAAGCCCGGGGTTTACCTTCCGGTGGTCCAAAATAAGGAAGGCTGGGCCATCCCGGCGGAATTGGTGGTCCGCACCGCGACTCCGCCCCTCGCCCTTGCGCCCGCCGTCCGTGACGCCATCTGGAGCGTGGACCGCGATCAGCCCATCTCGTTGATTCGCAGCATGGACGAAATCATCGACACGAACGTTGCCGACCGCCGTCAGCAGATGGCGATGCTCGGTTCGTTCGCCGCTCTCGCGTTGGTCCTTGCGTCGCTAGGCATCTATGGCGTACTTGCCTACGCCGTCTCGCAGCGGACTCGCGAGATCGGGGTCCGGATGGCGCTCGGAGCGCACGCATCTGATGTGATCCGCATGGTCGCCGCCAGCGGGCTTAAACTCGTTCTCCTCGGGCTCGCCGTCGGCGCCGCCGCCGCTCTCGCGCTGAGCCGTCTGATGACCAAAATTCTGTACGGCGTCGAGGCCAACGATCCCGCGACGTACGCACTCGTCGCCGTCACCTTGCTGGTGGTTGCGCTTCTGGCGTGTGCGATTCCCGCACGCCGCGCAGCCTCCGTGGATCCGATGGTTGCTTTGCGCGACGAGTAGTCTGCGAAAATGGGGGTTCCATGACTCCCACTCGCCGCACACTGCTTGGTGGATTCGCCGCTGCTGCGCTCGGGCGTCCTGCGCTCGCGAAGACCGACACGATTCCGGTCCTCATGGATCATGACGGCGGCATGCCGGACGACTATCTGGCTTTGGCGCTACTGCTGACGATGCCTCACGTCCGCTTGCTCGGCGTCGCCGTGACGCCCGCCGATAGCTATCTCGAACCCGCGGTTCTGGGGACACGGAAGATCCTCAGCTTCTTCAGCAGCGATGCTCCCATCGCCGAAAGTCCATCGCGTGGGGTCCATGCGTTTCCCGCGGCGTGGCGTAAGACGTCCGGCGAAATGGATCGCCTCCTGACCGGCGCAGCCTTCGCCATCGAGAAAACGGCCAAGCCCGTGGCGGAACCTGCCGGTCGGTTTCTGGCGGACAAACTCCGCGCTTCCCCGGAGCCGGTAACGATCGTTGCAACCGGTCCGCTGTCGAACATCGCCGCTGCTCTCGACGCTGGCCCGGACGTAGAGAGCAAGATCCAGGAACTCGTCTGGATGGGCGGCGCGATCCAGGTCCGCGGCAACGTCGAGGAGGACTCGCACGACGGGTCCGCCGAGTGGAATGCGTATTGGGATCCGCCCGCGGTTGGCCGCGTCTGGAAGTCCAAAGTCCCCATTACTCTTTGCCCGCTCGACATCACGAACCGCGTTCCTGTGACCAAAGCCTTCCTCGCCAAGCTCGCGAAGCGCGGCGATTTCGGCGAACTTGCGGCGAAGGCATATACGATCTCGATGGGCCAGAACAGCGACCTGTACTTCTGGGACGTCCTGGCGGCGTCATGGGTCGGCAAGCCCGACATGTTCGCGACGCGCAATTTCGACACGGCCGTCGACATAGACGGTAAGAGCGCGGGCCGCATTCGGTCGGTCGATGAGGGCCGGAAAGTGAAGGTCCTGCAACGGGTCGATCCCGAGGATTTCCACAAGTATCTGCTTTCGCAATGGAAGCGCTAGCGCCGACTTGGCCTCTGCGTTACAACTCACGAATTCCGTGAGAATTCCCGGCGCGATCCGGCACTAAGGAGCATGCCGGATGCATGGTTTGCGCTCGGGGTTCGCGAGAATACGGAGAATTCCGTAGCCGCGGCGCTGGTCGCGCGCGGCTTCGAAGCCTGGCACCCTACCCACCGCGTGACTAAGCTGACGGAAGTGCCGTTATTTCCTGGATGCGTCTTCGCGAGAATGCGCGAACACGATCGCAGGGCGGTGCTGACCACTCCGGGCGTGCACTCGATCCTGGGTGGGGCGAGCGGCGCCGAACCGGTCCGCGACGAGAGCATTCGCAGCCTACGGATTCTAGTCGCAGCCG
>JBDTTK010000023.1:0-15406 GCA_039930685.1 Bryobacteraceae bacterium
TGCTGCAGAGCGGGTATCTGCACGAGATTATGCGGTTGAGTCCGTTGTTGGGAGACGCCGTTTACGCGTTCGGAGGATATGAGGTAGGCAAGATGTTCGGGAACCCGTTCCTGCCGAAGGTGCCGCAGTCCGCGACGATCGCCGTGGTGCTGAAGTCGGTGTTCGGTCCGGTGACGGTGGGAGTGAGCGCGGGGGATAGCGATCACCGGAAGTGGTGGTTTGCGTTGGGGCGGATTTTCTAGGTTGCAGAAGCGCGGATCACGGACCTGGAGAGTCTGTGTGAAAACTTGCAGGTCCTCGCGCTCGGGGTTCGAGCCAGCATTCCACTGCTTGGAGGGCGACCTTACGGTTGCGCCTCGGGGCTTGGCGGGTTTCCCCCTCGGACTGAAGGGGATTCGAGAGGCTACGCTAAACTGGTTTTTTCATGCCAGCCGCACTTTCCTCTTCTGCTTTGAGCGTGCCCCATTCCCGGATTCGCGAGCTTGCCGAGATCGCGATGGGGATGGACGGCGTCCTCAAGCTTTACTTTGGCGAGTCGAACGTTCCGACTCCGGATTTCATTAAGCGCGCCGCCCAAAAGGCGATGGCTGACGGCTTCACGTTCTATACGGAGAATGCCGGACTGCCGTCGTTGCGGAAGTCGCTGGCGCGGTATTACGAAGAGCGGCACAAGGTGACGCTCGATCCGACGTCGGAGATCGTCGTGACCGCGTCGGGCGTGCAAGCGCTGAATGTGGCGATTCGCTGCGTCCTCGATCCGGGCGATGAGGCGATCGTGCTGACTCCGGCGTGGCCGAATGGCAGCGCCATTGTCCAGATGGCGAATGCAGTGGTGAAGCAGGTTCCGCATGTGCTGCAGGGCGACCGGTACATCATCGACTACGCGGCGCTCGAAGCGGCGGTTACGCCGCGGACGCGGCTGCTGATCTATACGTCGCCGTCGAATCCTCTGGGTTGGGTGGCGACTTCAGAGGATCAGACGAACCTGCTCGAGTTCGCGCGGCGGCATGGGATCTGGCTGCTGGCCGATGAGGTGTACGAGCGGCTGAGCTATCCGGAGCCGGCGCCGCCGGCGAAAACCGCGCCGCCGGTGCCGTCGATCCTTACGAAGGCGACGCGCGACGACGCGGTGATGGTGGTGCAATCGTTTTCGAAGGCGTGGTGCATGACAGGGTGGCGGGTGGGCTGGCTGGTGGCACGCAAGGATCTTGCGGCGCGGGCGACGCAGCTCAATGAGTTCATCATTTCGCATGCGCCGAGCTTCGGCCAGCGCGCGGGGGAGACGGCGTTGTTGTGGGGCGAGGACACGGTGGCGCAGATGCTTGTGACGATGCGCGCGAACCGCGACTTCTGCCTGGCGGCGCTGCGGAAGGTTCCGGGCGTGACGGTGCCGAAGCCGGATGGCGCGTTCTATCTGTTTCCGAAGATCGAAGGCGTGACGGATTCGTTCGATTTCTGCAAGAAGATTCTGATGGAGACGCGCGTGGGGCTGGCGCCGGGAGTGGCGTTCGGCGAAGGCGGCGAGGGGTCGATCCGGATCTGCTATGCGGCGGAGCGTCCGATTCTCGAGGAAGCGATGGCGCGGCTGACGTTGTTTCTGAAGTCGCGGTAAGAGTCGATTGGCGCGAGGTCCGCTCCCTTACGGCCGCGGTTCAGTGCTGTAGGCGTCGAATGCGTGGCGTTTGCGGTTTGGGCATGTTCGACCGCTACAGTCCGCTCGCTCCGGGTGGCGTAATTTGGGAGCGCGACCTTACGGTCGCGCCTCGGCGTATCTCAGGTTTGCTTCGGGTACTGCGTGGGATAGGCGATGCGCATTTGGTGCGCGGTTTCGACGGCGTCGCCGATTTGGATGAGCGGGCCTTTGCCGATTCCGGGGCAGCTCTTGGCGGTGCGGTGCCAGGCTTGGCGCGTTTCGACGATTTCCGGCCAGTAGGGGAACAAGCGGCACTGGGTCGGCTTATCGGGGTGAAGTTCGCAGCCGCCGCCTTTGAGGAAGTGGCATTGCGATCCGCGGGGCTTGCGGAGGCGGAGGAGATGGCGGGTCCGGTAGATGTATTTCTCTTCGAATGCTTTTGCGGTCATGCGCAGGTGTCGCGCGGCGTTCTTGAGGTCGTCTTCGGTCAAATAGACGTAGCCGTCGACCTCGCAGCAGTTGGTGCAGCCTTTCTGGCATTCGAAACGGAACTCATGCACGCCTCATGCTACCATTCCGGGTAATTATGACGACCTATCGATGGAATGACATTCCGGGCGAGCAGCTTGGACCGCTGACGGTGCGCCGTGCGATCCACGGAGCGACGATGACTATGGGCCGCTTCGAACTGAAGAAGGGCTGCGTGGTGCCGATGCACAGCCACGTCAACGAGCAGTTCTCGACGATCGAGAGCGGGTGCCTGAAGTTCATGAGCGAGGGCAAAGAGATCCTGGTCCGCGCGGGGGAGACGCTGGTGATTCCGCCCAATGTGCCGCATAGCGCGGAGGCGGTCGAGGACACGGTGGCGACGGATTTCTTCGCGCCGATCCGGCAGGATTGGGTGGACGGGACCGACGCGTATCTGCGGAAATAAGCGCGAAAGCCGCGGGGAGCGCGAACTAACGCTCGCGCCTCGATCGCCGAGGCCGAGCACAACGAGCCTCTTGGAAACCTTGCCTTCGCCGATGAGAGTCTCGCGGAGGCACCCACGTGCGAATCCAAGGTTCTTGCCAGCAATGTAATTCAGGGGCGCAAAGTGCGCCCAGTTCGAGGACTTCCCGGGCGAGCCAACGTCTCGACGCTCAGCGGGCGAGTTCTTTCCAACTGAAACTGACCACGGCCGAAGGCGATAAAGTCACTATCTCGGCGGAAGCGCTGCAGGCGCTTTCCGCGTCCTCGTCCGCGGACGGGCAACAAGCGCAATCGGCGAGCGGGTTGAGTGTCAAAGTCAGCGTGCAGGGCGACCTCAACGAGCAGGAGCTGAAAGACATCGTGAAGCTCGCGCAGGCGCTTGGAACGGCCGTCAGCGACGCGCGGAGCGGCAACATTCAGCAGGCGGCGCAAGACGTGGCGGATACGCGCGAGGGCAGCACAGTGGCGCAATTCGATTTCCGGTATCGCGATGTGCAGCGCTACCGCTATGAGTCGCAGGCGGCATCCGGCGTTTCCGTGGCGGCGTAAGCGTTACGTGACCACGGCGCATTCGGCGCAAATTGAATCGGCGGCAGGTTGAGGATAACCACAGACGGCGCAAGCGGACCAGGCGGCGATCTGATCCGGCGGCATGCGATAGCTATCTTGCAGGAGCCTTTCGGTTTGGGCGACGACGTGGGCGCATTCGTCCGGACGCAGGCGTTTGAAACCGGAGGCCCATTCGTGGCGGTTGGCGAAATCCGGAAACGACGGAGCCTCGCCCCAGCGCATGGAGGGGTTTGTCGAGCGCGGATTCCGGCCGAGCAGATGCAAATGGACGCGGCGGAATTCCTGTGGGTGCTTGCGGCCTTGTGGCTCGGCCTGGTCGTTGAGCGCCCAATTGCCGGCGTCCCAGTAGTTGATGCAGCCGCCCTCAAGTTGCGGCAACGCGTCGAGCATGGCGGCGGCCACGGCTGCGGCGAGGAAGGACCAGGCGGTAAGCTCTTCGGGCGAGAGTTTGCTGCGGTCCCAGACTTCGCGAGGAGGATTGACGAGCAGATTTCCGCCATCTTCGCGGCTGACGAGAACCAGTGCCGGATCGGGGAGGACGAGGGTTCCACCGGAACAGCGGAACAGGACGAGGGCGCTCATTGAATTGAGGCTAGAGTCCACGGGTGCGGCGACGCAAGGTGCGAGGCGTGAGGCGGCCTCGATTCGCGGCGAGTTGCGGTTACACCGGTGGACGGCCGGGAGTTACTCGATGCAGCCGGACGTTTTCCTCGAGCCGGCACGCGAAATCAGATGACAGCAAGACGGTATTCCTGAACGTTCCGCGGGCGCTGGTCTAGACTTAAAGGCTGGATGGGATCTCTGCTTCAGCCGCAGCGGACTGGCCGTGCTTCACGGCTGATTACTGAGCTTGCGCGTCAGAAATCCACCGCCACTTGCCTGGAATGGTTTTCGCGCGAGCGAGGCTGGATCAACGAACAGCATCTGCGTCTTTGCCGGATAGCGGCGCCGACGTTCCGTGAAGAGCAGCGCGCGGTGTGGATGGCGGAGCAGCTGCGAGAACTCGGATGGGACGCCAAGCTTGACCGTGCAGGGAATGTCATCGCCACGCGCGGGGGCGGACGCCGCGATGCGCCTTTGATCGCGGTGACGGCGCATCTCGATACGGTGCTGGCTCCTCGGACTCCGGAAGACATTCGGATTGGAAGCGAAGGGCGGTTTTTAGGCCCAGGCGTTTCGGACAATGGCGCCGGACTGGCCGGTCTTCTGGCGATCGCAGCCTCCTGGCAAGCCGCGCTGCCGGTCGACGACGCGGAGGCGGGGCTGCTGATCGTCGCAAACGTAGGCGAAGAAGGCGAAGGCAATCTGAGCGGGATGCGGTATCTCTGCCGTCAGTCCGCGCTGGCCGCCCGCATTCGAGCGTTTCTGATCCTTGATGGACCGTCCACGGATCACATCACGTGCCGGGCGCTCGCCAGCCGGCGGTACGAAGTGGCGGTGAGCGGACGGGGCGGACATAGCTGGAGCGACTTCGGCATTGGGAATCCAGTGCACGCGCTGGGCCGGGCCATCGGACTTTACGCGGACCTGCGCGGCGAAGAGCGGGACGTTCCGCGTTCGTCGTTCAACTTCGGAATTCTCGAAGGCGGCACGAGCGTGAACGCGATTCCGGTGCAGGCGCGCGCGAAGGTCGATTTGCGTTCCGAAGATGCGGCCGAATTGGACAGGATGACCGAGAGCCTCACGGCCTGCCTGGAACAGGCATTGGACGCGGAGACCCGGCGCGTCACGGGTGGCCGGGTTACGGGGCGGATGAAAGAAATCGGGTCGCGTCCGGGAGGCGCGCTGCCGGAGAATGCGGCGATTCTCGAGTACCTGCGCGCGGTCGACGTCCACCAAGGAATCCGCGCGCAAATCGACTGCGCTTCGACGGACGCCAACATTCCGCTGTCGATGGGGCTCCATGCCGTTTCGATCGGCGCCGGAGGGCAAGGCGGCGGCGCTCATACGCCCTCAGAGTGGTTCCATCCCGAAGGCCGCGACGCGGGTTTGCGGCGGATTGCCCTGGCGCTCTGCGCGCTGCTGCGCGATCCGCAGGGTGTGGAACTGGCGGCCTCGTGAGGCAGACGGACGGTCGCCGACGCGGTGAGTAGCAATCCTGCGGCGGGTTGGAGCAGCCGCTTTCGCGCCGACCTGGCGCTGGTGGTGATCGCCTTCATCTGGGGTGCGACCTTTATCACCACGAAGTCGGCCCTCGCCCATTCGTCGGTGATTCTCTTCCTGGCGATCCGGTTCTCGATCGCGTCGGTTGCGCTGGCGGGGGTCTACCTGTTCCAGCGCGAAGGATGGGGAGGCTGGAGGGCGGTCGGCGGCGGAACGGCCGCGGGCACCTGCCTGTTTGCGGGATACATCCTGCAAACCATCGGACTGAAGTACACGACGGCGACTAAGACGGGCTTTATCACGGGCTTATACGTCGTGGTGGTACCTTTGCTCGCCGCGTGCGTCTATCGGACTGTACCGAGATTGTTGGAAGTCGCAGGCGTGGCGATGGCAGGGCTCGGTATGGCTTTAATGACTCTTCCGAAAGAAGGCTGGGCTCTCGAACGGGGCGATGCACTGGTGGCGCTGTCCACCATACCGTACGCAGCCCATCTGCTTCTGGTGGTGAGGTTTGCCCGCTGGTGCTCCCCGGTGGCGTTGGGGTTCTATCAGGCGGCGACGGGCGCCGTGATTGGGCTGGTAGTCTACCGCTGGGCGGAAGAGCCTTTTATTCAATGGGATGGCCAGCTTGTAGCGGCGCTCCTGATTACCGGACTTCTGGCCACGGCGGGCGCGTTCACGTTGCTGAGTTGGGCGCAGCGATCGACTACGGCGACGAGATCCGCCGTGATTTTGACGTTGGAGCCTTTGTTTGCCTGGCTGACCTCGCTGATGGTCGCCGGAGAACAGCTCAGTTTGCGAGCAGGCGGCGGGGCGATTTTGATTTTGGCAGGTATTTTGCTCGTTGAATTGAAACCGGCGAGACAGCCGGAACATCCATCGCCATAGGGGTCCGTTACCGCAGGCTCCCAGCTAGCGGTGTACCTCGGCGAGGGAAGACCTTGTCGGGAAGTGTGTAAACCTTCCAGGAACCAGGCCGATCTATAATTGGAACAACTCGCGCACCAAGTACGAATAGAAGAAAGTGAGTTAAGGGTATGAAGTTGCTCGATCGCATGTCGCAACAGAAATTGCTTTCCATGACGCTCCTGGTGTTCACGCTTTCCGTGGGCATCGTCATTGGCACGTTGGTGAATACCGGCGTGTATGCAGCCAAGGGGCAGTCGTCGGCACCGGACGCGACGCCGCTAGTGGTTCCGCCAGTCAGCGAGATTGGGAACGAATTCACGAAGCTAGCAAAGAAACTGGATCCGTCGGTCGTTAATATTACCGCCGAGACCTCGGCGAAGACGGTCGAACAATCGCGCGGACGCCGCCGGCCGCAAGCCGATGACGAAGAAGAGCCGGGTGACGGCAACGCGCCGCTCGACCTCTTCCGGTTCTTCCGTAATAACCCCGGCCAGCAGATGCCGCAGCGCGCGTTCAAGCGCGAGCAGTCCGGCTCCGGGTTCATCGTGGACCGGAACGGCTACATCATCACGAACAACCACGTAGTCGACGGCGTCGACAAGATCAAGGTGAAGATTCATGGCGACCCGGCTGAGTACAAAGCGCGGCTGATCGGCGTGGATCCGGAAACCGATCTCGCTGTCATCAAGATCGACACCAAGAAGCTGCTGGTGCCAGTGACCATCGCGAACTCGGATAGCGTTCAGGTTGGCGACTGGGCGGTGGCGATCGGTTCGCCGTTCGGCCTGGAAGCGTCGGTCACGGCGGGCATCGTCAGCGCGACCGGCCGCGATATCAACGCGCAGCAGTTCCAGCGCTTTATTCAGACCGACGCGGCTATCAACCCAGGTAACAGCGGCGGTCCGCTGCTCAACCTGCGGGGCGAGGTGATCGGTGTAAACACGATGATCGCGACGCAGAGCGGCGGGTATCAGGGCATTGGCTTTGCGCTGCCCATCAACACGACGGTTAAGGTATACAACGACATCGTCCGCAACGGGCGCGTCACTCGCGGTTCGATCGGCATCAGCTGGCAGAAGAACCAGAAGGCCGAGAACCTGAAGGGTCTTGGCGTGAACGGCGGCGTCCTGATCAACGAGATCAAGAAGGGCGGTCCCGCTGAGAAGGCCGGCCTGAAAGAAGAAGACATCATCGTCGCGCTGAACGGAAAGTCGATCACCGATGGAGACGATCTGGTGGCTCGCATCGCCGACCTGCCGATCGGCACCGTGGCCAAGGTCACCGCCGACCGCTTTAAGAAGAAGATGGACTTCAATGTCACGATCGCCGACCGCGTCGACGTCTTCAAGGACGATCCGCGCGTGACTGGCGGCCGCACACCGAAGGAAGAGGAGCCGGCGGCGCCTGAGGCGACGCAGGCCAAGTTCGGTATCCGCATCCAGCCTCTGAAGGATTCAGAGGTCGACCTCACGCCGGATAAGCACGGCGTGGCCGTGCGCGGCGTCGAGCCGGGTTCGTTTGCCGAGGATATCGGCATGCTCGAGAACGACATCATCATCTCGATCAATCGCCAGCCCGTTTCCTCGCTCGACGATGTTCGCGGTATCCAGGCGTCGCTGAAGACCGGCGATACGGTGTACTTCCGGATCGTCCGGCAGTTCCCGGGCGCCGCGGGCCGGACCGGTCAGCAGGTACGCCCGCAGACCACCACGCTCTATCTGCAAGGAACGCTGACCAACTAAGCGCCCGCAGATCATTCGAACCATGACGGGCGGATCGCAAAGGCGGTCCGCCCGTTTTGTTTCTCCGAAATTTTTCTTGCGTCCGGAGCGACTCCCAAAGAAGCTCCGAATGCGTGTTAGACTCTGCTCTTCCTACCGGTTATGTTGTCTCGCCGAACGCTACTCACTGGCGCCGCGCTGTCTCTTGGCGCGCCGATGATCCATCGCGGCCGATTCTCCCTGTTTGCCCAGAGCGCGGCCGAGTATTCGGCACGCACGCTGGACCTTGTCCAGCGCTCCACGGTGATCGACATGTTGGGGCTGTTGACGCTGGACTACCGGAAGCTGTCGACGTGGGAGACGAACCCAGCCTTGTTCCGGCAGACCGATCTCGACCGGCTGAAGGCGTCCGGCATTACGGTTTTCCACCCGGCGGTCGGATACACGACCGGGGACATTCATGCGGCGTCGTTGCGGGATATCGTCGGGTGGAACGCGTTTATCGAGGCGCACTCCGACAAGTTCCAGCGGATCGAGACGGCGCAGCATTTTCAGCAGGCGAAGGCGCGCGGGAAGATCGGGATTCTCATTGGCCAACAGAATTCCGCCCATTTCCGAACGGTGGAAGAGGTCGATCGCTTCTACGGCCTTGGCCAGCGCGTTTCGCAGCTCACCTATAACGGAAACCGGATCGGCGGCGGATCCTCCGACACGCGAGATGCGGGCCTCAGCGAGTACGGGATTCAGATCGTCGAGCGGATGAACGCAGTCGGGATGACCGTGGACATTTCCCATTGCGGCGACCGGACTACGATGGACGCTATCGAGGCATCCAGGAAACCGGCGCTGATTACGCATTCCAACTGCCGCTCGCTGGTTCCGGGAAGCGCCCGCTGTAAGACGGATGAGGCGATCCGGCGGATGGCGGCGAAGGGTGGCGTGCTCGGAGTGACGATGGTCCGCGCGTTCGTGCGGTTCGGGCGGCGGGTGACGATCAAGGACGTGCTGGATCATATCGATCACGTGGCGCACGTGGCCGGAGTGGAGCACGTCGGCATCGGAAGCGACGTTGATCTCGACGGACGCGACGCGCGCGCCCGCGCGGTAAGGCGGTTCGACCTCGATGGGATCGACTATGCGAAAAAGATCTTCGACGTCACGGAAGGGTTGGTGAGGCGCGGCTATTCCGGACGGAACATCGAGTTGATCCTGGGCGGGAATTTTGAGCGCGCGCTGGCAGAGACCTGGGCGGTCGCTTCCTAAATCCGGTTCGTTTGGAATTCGGCGGCGTGCCGCGGGGATTCACGAGTGTCTGCCACTGGTACTCTGAGGTAGAACCTCTGCGGACATATCGCGATTCTTCCGTCTGACCGTTCATCCGGCTCCGTGCGCAATCATCCTCTATTCAAAGCCTACCTGGCTCTTGCCGCGGTCTGTTTCTTCTGGGGCACTACGTACTTAGGCATTCGGGTGGCTCTCGAAATGCTGCCACCCACGGTGCTGGTCGCTTTGCGGTACGTGTTGTCGGGCGGGATCCTGCTGGTGGCCGCGCTGTTGACGGGCGCAAGGCTTCCGCGCGGCCGCGAACTGTGGACGACTGCCGGCTACGGCATCCTGATGCTCGGAGTCGGCAACGGATGCTTGGCATTCGCCGAGCAGCGCATTTCGAGCGGGCTCGCGGCGCTATTCATCACCACATCGCCATTCTGGATGGTCGGATTCGAGGCGCTGGTTCCGGGAGGCGCGAAGCCGCGGTGGCCGACGGTATTCGGGATGGTGGTTGGCTTTCTGGGTGTCGGATTTCTGATCAGCCCGAAGGCAGGCGAATGGGATCCGAATCTCATCGCAGGTTTTCTGCTGCTGCAAGTCGGCAATTTCGGTTGGTCGCTGGGATCGATTGTGACGCGGCGGGCGGTGTCCACGGTTCACTCGACGGTCTCCGGCGCGATTCAGCAATTGGCGACGGGTCTTGCATTCGCAGGCCCGGCGCTGTTGATTCCGCATGAGCCGATTCACTGGAACTGGCGAGGGGTGGCGGGCGTCGCGTGGCTGGTGGTGTTCGGCTCGATCGTGGCGTTCAGCGCCTATCTGTACGCGCTCGACCGGCTACCGGTCGCCGTGATCAGCATGTACACGTATGTGAATCCACTGGTGGCGGTGACGCTGGGATGGCTAGTCTATCGCGAGCCGTTTGGTTTGAGGGAGGCGGCCGCGATGGTGATTATCTTCCTGGGGGTCGCGATCGTGAAGCGGACCACGCGGCACTAGGCTTTGTCCCGCCGATCTGCAATCCTGCTAACGGCTTTTTAGCAGGCGGGCGCTGAGAGCTCCGCCGCAGGCGGGCAAGAGCGTGAACATGACGAAGGAAATCGCCAGGTTCAGGATTAGTTTCTCCGGCGCTTTGAACATCTCGAGGAATTGCCCGACGTTTTCTTCCGGGAGGCCGGAGGCTTTGGCCTGCTGCTTAAGACTCACGACTACGTCCGGATCGGTGAGTGCCACGGCGACCAACGCAAGGAGCGCGGTGACGATGAGGAATCCGAAGAAACCGGTGAACCAGCCCAGGCGCGCGCCGTTGAGGATTGAGAGATCGACGCCGGTCCGCCTCCGGTAGAGCAGGACGGACGATGCGCCTCCAAGTCCGAGGGCGGCGATGAAGACGGCTTCGGACGGTCCGCCGATTTGGCCGGCGATCAGAGTCAGGAGCAGAGCCAGGACGCCCATGAGCAGCGAGACGCGGACGGCGACGCCGTTCGACCAGGAGACTTGTTCGAGAGCGGGCAGCTTCGGAGCTGCCGGTTCGGGCTGTTCGCCGAATCCGCGCTGCAATTCGACGGGGGCGTGCTCCGGGGCCGGCTCGATGGCGGGAATATCCTCGTCGCGCTGCGGCTTTCCGCACTTGTGACAGAATCGGGCATCGAGCGGGAGTTCCGCGCCGCAGGTACAACGCATGCTATTCCCAGTGTCCCATACGGTTCGGTAAGCGCCCTGACGGGCGCTACCATGAATGTTTCCGATACTATGTCTTCCTTCGCGATTCGAGCGGCTACGTCCGCTGACGTTCCCCTGCTGCTGGCGTTGATTCGAGAGATGGCGGCGTACGAGCGCATGCCGGACAAGGTCCTGGTCAAAGAGGATTCGATTCGCGAGCACCTCTTTAGTCCGGCTCCGCTGGCGTCCGTGTTTTTCGCCGAGGAAGACGGCGAGCCCGTGGGGTATGCGATCGTCTATCCCGTCTATTCGAGCTACGCCGGCGTGGCCGACCTTTTCCTCGAAGATCTCTTTCTGCGGCAACCGGTCCGCGGCAAGGGCTATGGCAAGCGCTTCATGGCGTTCCTCGCGCGGCACGTGAAAGCAAACGGGTACCGGCGGCTGTGCTGGTGCGTCCTGACGTGGAACACGCCGTCGATTGAGTTCTACGAGCGGCTCGGCGCAATCCGCGACACGGACCGGTACAACTACGATCTCGAGGGAACGGCGCTCGACGACCTTGCGCGGTTAAACTGACTAGTACACCCATGAAATTGACTGTTCTGGTTCTGGGCGACCCTACGTGGCCGTTTCTAAAGATGCTCGATCGTCTGCCGTCGGACGCGGACGTGCGGATCCGGAATTCGCCGGAAGAGGCGGCCGCCGAGGCGCCGAACGCCGACGTGGTTTTGTCCTGCGCGTTCGATCACAAATTGTTCCACGCGGTGCTGCCGCATGCCACGAAGGCGCGTTGGATTCACTCGCTGTCGGCGGGCGTTGAAGGATTGATGTCGCCGGCCTTGGCGGCACATCCGGCGCCGCTGACGAATGCGCGCGGGGCGTTTCGCCGGTCGCTGGCGGAGTTCGCGATCGGCGGGGCGCTGTACTTCGCGAAGGAAATGCCGCGCTTGCTCCGGCAGCAGCGCGAGAAGCTGTGGGACACGAACTTCACGCCAGTGGAACTGCACGACGCGACGATGGGCGTCGTAGGATACGGCGAGATCGGGAGAGCATGCGCCGAGCGTGCGCACGCGTTCGGCACGAAGATTCTGGCGCTGCGGCGGCGTCCGGAGCAATCCGCCAGCGATCCGATCGTGTCGGCGTCGTTCCGGCCGGATCAGCTGCTTGAGATGCTGCCGCAGTGCGATTACGTGGTGATCGCGGCGCCGAATACGGCGGACACGAAACAGATGATCGGCGAGCGCGAACTGGCGGCGATGAAGCCGACGGCGGTGTTGATCAATGTCGGGCGGGGGACGATCGTCGATGAAGGGGCGCTGATTCGGGCACTGCAGGAGAAACGCCTGAAGGGCGCGGTCCTCGATGTGTTCGCGAAGGAACCGCTGCCTCCGGAGTCGCCGTTGTGGGATCTCGACAACGTGTTGATCTCGCCGCATTGCGCCGATCGGACGCCCGGGTGGATCGAGGGCGCGCTCGAAGTGTTTATGGAAAACTTTGAGCGGTTCGTCAAAGGCGAGCCGTTGAAGAATGTCGTGGACAAGCATGCCGGGTACTGACATCACGTTGGCTCACATCGAAGAGGCGGCGGAGCGGATCCGCCCGATCGCGCAGAAGACGCCGGTGATGACCTCGCGGAGTTTCAACAGCGCGTCGGGCGTCGAGGGCTTCTTCAAGTGCGAGAATTTCCAGACCGGCGGGGCGTTCAAGATCCGGGGCGCGGCGAATTTCATTTTTTCGATGGCGGAGGCCGACAAGCCGAAGGGCGTAGTCGCGTTCTCGTCGGGGAATCATGCGCAGGCGGTTTCGATTGCGTCCGAGTATGCGGGCGTGAAGGCGACGATCGTGATGCCGGATGACGCTCCGAAGCTGAAGCTGGCGGCGACGAAGGCGCACGGGGCCGAGGTGATCATCTACGACCGCTTCGAAGGCACGAGCAGGGAGGCGATCGGCAAGAAGATTTCCGCGGAGACCGGCGCGATCCTGGTGCCGCCATTCGAGCATCCGAAGATTATTGCGGGTCAGGGCACGGCTGCCCTGGAACTGCTCGAACAGGCACCGGACCTCGACACGCTGGTGGTCTGCGTGGGTGGCGGCGGATTGCTGGCGGGATGCGCGATTGCCGCGAAGGCGCTGCGGCCGGGGATCCGCATTTTCGGCGTCGAGCCCGAGCGCGCAAGCGACGTGAAGCAATCGTTCGATAGGGGTGAACTGGTCGAGATCTCGCAGCCGGATACGATTGCTGACGGCCTGCGTACGCCAAAGGCCGGCGCGACGACGTTCGCCGTGATTCAACGCCTGGTTGAAGACATTCTGCTGGTGGGCGAGGACGAGATTCGCGCGGCGATGAAGTTCCTGCTGCTGCGGATGAAGATCCTGGCGGAGCCGAGCGGTGCTGTCGGCGCGGCGGCGGTGCTGGCAGGGAAACTGCCGAAGGACTCGAAGCGGGTGGGGATTATCATTTCCGGCGGGAATGTAGATCCTGAGATGCTAGCGGAGTGCATCCGCTAACGATGTTTTTGGAGCTTAGGCACGTCTGCTGACGTAATCCGAACTACGCCGTCGTCACGCCCAAACACGAGTTGGCCGTTTTGTACGCCCAGGAGGAAGCCTTGCGGCGTCATACCTCCCGCGTTTCTCCATTCGGCGGAGGCGCGATCGAAGACTTCGAGGCGAGTCGTGCGTTCTACAACCACGCGGAACAGTCTGGCGTCCTGCGCGAAGGCAAGTCCGCCATTCGAATCACCGAGCCGCCACTGACTGATGACGTGTCCGTCAAGTCCGAGTTCGATCCAGGCCGTGATCTCCGAGGTGTCGCCGTAGAAGGCAATCGCGCCGATACGGTCCTTGGCGACGTGAAGGCGCGCAAGACCACGAGAAGGTCCTCCCGGCGTCAGGCCGCCCCGAGGTAGAAGTGCGCGCCGGCCAAAGCGGCCCTTTTCATGTCCAGCCGGGGAGTACTTCCGCAACATCATGTAATCGCGGCGCTCTTCGTATTCGCCTGACGAATCGCGCTGCCAGCCGAACGCCCATAGATTCTGGTTTCCGTCGAATGCCAGATGAGCCGGCATGTACTTCCCGGTCTCGACCGTGCGGGTTCGAGTCCCATTGGAGTCGAAGTAGGCGATGCCGGCTTCGATTCCAGAGGCCGTGCGGGACGCGTAGCTGGCGGCAATCGATCCGCCGGAATCGACTGCCACGCCCATGATGCTGAGGTCTTCCGGCCGTTCCATCGCGACGAAGCAGCGAAGCCGTCCGTCCGGTCCCCAGACTTCAAAGCTGCGGGTATTGACGATGAATGTCAGGTAGCCGTGATGGAACAAAGGCAAAGAGACATGAGCCCACCCGCGACCAAGGAGTACGTCCCCAGGCGGATCGGCGACCCAAACGTGGCTAACTAAGACGAGCAGCAGACTAAATCTCGTCATCGACATTCCCCTCAAGGCGCGGGTTAATTCTGGCCCGGCTTGTAGGTTCGTTCGGCGTGCGCTTTGATTTCGGCGAGCGTGAACCAGGCCGGTTTGAATTCTTTGTTGGCATACAGCTTCGCCTGATCGAAGTAGTGCTTCGACTTGGCGTCTGCATTTTCACCGAAGGTGAGGATGGACTGCGCCTTCAATTGCGGACCGAACTCGATGACGCTTACGTAGGAGTGTCCGGCAACGCCGTAGTGGCGCTTCTGGCCGGCTTCGGCGCGCGCGTAGAAGTTGAAGACGATGCCGACGCCTTCGCCCGGTCCGCCGGCGACCGGCAGGCTCTCGGCGGCGTCGCTGAAGGGCTCGTCGCCTGAGGTGTGGCGGCGCTGGATGCGATTGATTTCGCCCCAGGCGACGTCGGTGGTGCCCCAGTCCTTTTGCAGGTCGGCCAGGACGGTCTCGAATGTTTTCAGGGGGTCTTTGCCCGCTCCGGGGACGCGCTTGACGCTCCAGGCCCAGAGAGAGAACCACGTCATCGGCACGGAGTCGAGGCGGCTCTCGTGATCCCAGTTGCTGAGGAGCGCGATGGAGTGGTCCATCTTGGCGGCGCGTTCGGGATTGGATTTTTCGAGGGCCTGGTAGAGCTTCACGAGTTCGGGGATCATGGTTTCCGCGTCGATCACATACGTGTCGTACGCGTCTTTGGCCCACTCGACGTAGGTGAACTTGGGCGTGTTGTACAGAATGCGTCGGGAGATCTTGGCGCGTCCGTTGTCGCCGTGCGCGGCGTCGCCTTCGCCCACCATGTAGTTGGGGAACTTCGAGGGAATCGGATTGCCTTCGGTGGTTGTCGTAAACGGCGTCTGGTTGCAGTTTTGCGTGAAGCCGGACTTCGGATTTTCCACCTGCGGCAGTTCTTCCAGCGGATGGTAGCCCTGCCATTCGGCTTCCGGATCGGAACCATCGACAGGCTTTGACCAGTCGTATCGGGTGGAGCGGCGGGGAACGGCGCCGTTATAGACGTAGAAGATATTGCCGTCGCGGTCCGCGTACATCGTGTTGAACATGACGACGGCGGAATGCGCCATCGCCTTTTTAAACTCGCCGAGGTTTTTGGCGCGGATCGTCTCGGCCGCGAGCACCACCGCACGCAC